>CALWAR010000093.1 GCA_944375765.1 uncultured Mediterraneibacter sp.
TAATTACACCTCCATTATAGAAAAAAAAATAAGTGGCTGCAACCTTCTGTGAGCTCAAACAAAAGGAATTTTTGGCGGAAACCGCCGGATGGGTTCTTACGAACCAGATACTGTCATCTCTTGTTAATAGAATGGATCTTTGGAACAATACGCAGGCAAGAATAATTCCTGCTGATGGTTTGTTCAGTATAGACTATAGAGAGAAAAAAGACAAGATGGAAAAGTGCACAAATAGAATTTACTGTAACAGTTCAGCCATCTGACGTCAGGAGGCGGATTTATGCTCGCATAATAATCCGACGACCGACAGGCAGATGAGCTGAGCGCCTGCCGATGAACAAAGAAGCGGCGTAGCCACAATAAGCACGGTAGTGCGGCTTTGCGAATGGCGCGGGCTGAACTGTTATAATTTGTTGTGGAGGATGTGTTGGGGAGTAATACTTGTGAAAGCAAGAAAAAATATATCGCAAGCTATGTTTTGTATTTATTAACCGCGACTACTCTGATTACAGGAACAAATACAGACGGAAATGGCCTATCCGGCCAGCTTCCGTCTGTCCACAACCGGTTTTAATGCCATGGCAAGAAATGCAGCCAGTACTCTCGCAATGACCGTGCTCCACCAGACCATGATCTGTCCGCCTGCCAGCGGCGGGAGGATGAGCATAAGTACCAGCATAAGTACAGGCTCGATATAAGTAAGGATATAGGAGAGTATACTTTCTTCCATGGCATAAAAGCCTGCCGTAGTTACCCGGGTAACTGCTACAAAAGGAACAGAGATCAGGAAGACTGGCATGATCCCGGCTATTTCCGTATTCACTTCAGGAGATGAGCCGAAGAGAATACCGACATAATTTCTTGCTGCAAAGAGAATGATACAGCTTATAACTGCAAGAAAAATACCGCATCCGTACGCCAGTCTCCGTATACTTTTCAGCCTGCTCAGCTTCTTTTCTCCGTAGTAACGGCTTATGATGGGCTGGCTTCCGTCTCCGACGCCCTGAAAGAGCAGATATACGATACAGATGATATATGCGATACACGCATAGACCGCCACAGCCTGATCTCCTCCGTATAATATGCAGAACCGGTTTATGATGATCAGCGATATGTTCGGAGTCATTGTAAGACCGAACGGAGAAACGCCCACTTTAACAACAGATTTTGACAGTGTTTTCAGCCTGGAAATTTCAATATGCAGGGTAAACATTTTCTCGCGCAGGAAATATGCAAGGGCGAACAGGAGGGTTACACCCTGCCCGAGGATCGTTGCCAGCGCCGCGCCGGTAAGCCCCTGTCCGAATACCCAGACAAACAGGTAGTCAAGGACAACATTGGTGATAAATCCTGCGATCATGGATATCATGGCATAGAGAGGACCTCCGTGGTTGCGGATAAAGGGGACGAGTCCCGTGCTGAGGATCTGTAATCCTGCTCCCAGTGCAATGACAGTATTATATTCCGCGCCAAGAGAAAGCAGTTCATCCTCAGCGCCCAGAAGACGCAGGATGGGAGTGTTAAAACCCAAAGTCAGTACAGTCAGGATCACGCTGCAGATGATCAGCAGCCACAGAGTGACTGCTGTGAACTCTCCGGCGCGTTTTTCTTTTTTCTCAGCCATACTGATGGAGTAGTAGACGGCTCCGCCTATGCCGATCCCGGTGCCCGCAGCCTGAAGCACGGCGGAGACAGGGTATGCCACATTTATGGCGGAAAGCCCTATATCCCCCACGCTGCGTCCCACAAAAAAGCCGTCCACGATCGCATAGATCCCGGATAATGCAAAAGACAGGACAGAAGGGATCACGTATTGCAGGAAAGTCTTCATCTCACTCATACAGTTTGGTTCTCCTTTTCATTTAAGAACCCTTTCCGCTCCCTTGCTTTATCGATCAGTCCTTTTGCCTCCTCGAATGCTTCGGGGAGATATTCTTCCGTCCATTCTTTTCCGGCTTTTTCCTGTTTTTTGATCTCTTCCCAGCTCTCCTTTGATCCGTCCGTACCCGGGCCGTCCGAATCTCCGAAGACGTGCGGATGGCGCCGGATCATTTTGTCGATGATGGACTGGATCACGTCGTCCATGGTGAAGAGCCCTTCTTCCTCCGCGATCCGGGCGTGGAGCACCACCTGCATGAGCAGGTCGCCCAGCTCTTCTTTCAGATTGTCGGCGTCTCCGGTCTGATCCAGTATGTTGATTCCGCAGATCACCTCGGCAGCTTCCTCGATACACGTCTTTTTCAGACTCATATGTGTCTGCGCGCGGTCCCACGGGCATCCGTCCGGGGCCCGCAGGCGGGCGATTACATTTTCAAATTCCTCAAATTTTGTCATTATTGAAACTCCTTATTCCGATGGCGCAGCGGGGGACTGCGCCGACATTATATCCATTTGACCATACACTCTTTTCTTTCCATCCGTAGCACAATCTTACTACGTTTGGAAAAGAGGAGCAAGTTTTATCTTTCATCGCATTGGAGTTCATTTCCGAACTATGGCAGACCCGTGCGCGGGCTGTATTCACCTGTATTCACATGAGGATGAGTATATTTCCGGCGTTTATACCGATAATTATACAGGTGGAGTACAGGCGGCCGGTCTTCTCAGAAAGAAAACAGGACACGCTGCTGTGCTTTCCCGGCAAAAAATGTTTGCCGAATCCTTGCTGTTCCTGTATAATTTAAACATTAGTTTAAGTATGAAAGGAAGAGAAAAGATGGAAAAGACAAACAAAAAAAGCTTAAGCGTCCTCATTGGCGCTGCATTCCTGATGGCGACTTCCGCCATTGGTCCGGGCTTCCTCACCCAGACGGGACAGTTTACAGGAAGTCTGAAAGCCAGCTTCGGGTTCGTAATTCTGGTCTCGGTTATACTTGCAGCTATCGTTCAGCTCAATGTATGGCGTGTGCTCTGCGTATCCGGCATGAGAGGACAGGATGTGGCCAATAAGGTGCTTCCGGGACTTGGCTATGTTGTGGCATTTTTAGTTGTTGCAGGAGGACTTGTATTCAATATCGGTAATGTAGGCGGAGGCGCTCTGGGATTTAACACGCTGCTTGGCATACCGGAGATGGCGGGATATTTCCTTGCAGGCGGTGTGGCGATCGTTATATTCCTGATGAAGAACGCACTGAACGCAATGGATACGCTGACAAAAATCCTCGGAGGGATCATGATCGTTGTTATTTTCGTTGTGATTGTTATCGTCCGGCCGCCTCTGGGACTGGCCCTTAAAGAGACAGTCATGCCGACAGCTCCCATGGATGAGATGGGAACAGCGATCCTGACTCTCCTTGGCGGAACAGTAGGAGGATATATCACATTCTCCGGAGCCCACCGTCTGATCGATGCAGGCATTACAAAAAAAGAGAATCTAAAAGAGATCAACAAGAGTTCTGTTATGGGAATCGGTATCGCTACCATTGTGCGCGTGTTCCTGTTCCTTGCGATCCTTGGCGTTGTAGTTGCAACAGCTACATCACCGGCACATACGCTGGATGCGTCCAACCCGGCGGCAGACGCGTTCCGCATCGGCGCAGGAGAGATAGGATACCGTTTCTTCGGACTGGTGCTGCTCTGTGCGGCTATTACATCTATCGTGGGATGTGCGTACACGTCGGTGTCTTTCTTAAAGACGTTCCACGAGAGTATCGCAAAGCATGAAAATGCATTGATTGTAGGATTTATTGCAGTGAGTACAGTTATTATGGCATTCCTCGGCCAGCCTGCCGTACTGCTTGTTCTCGCAGGGGCGGTTAATGGTCTGATCCTGCCGATCACGCTCGGTGTGTGCCTGATCGCTTCCAGGAAGAAGTCCATCATGGGCGAGGACTACAGGCATCCCATATGGCTCCTCATCTGCGGCATCATCGTCGTGATCGCATCCGCATATCTTGGGATCACGACGTTCGGGGCGAACCTCAGCCAGCTATTCTGACACATGGACGGGGTGAGAAGTCTGTAAAGAGATACACGAAATATATCCGGGCGGTCCGGCTGCAGACCGCAGCGCCCGGATGGAAAGGCAGGAGGTTTAAATGGATGAAATTAAAATCTGTACTGCGGGAGACTCCTCTGTCCTGATCGAATTCAGGCAGAAGATATCCCCGGAGATCAACGCACAGATCACGGCTCTTGTGCGTCTGATCAAAGCCCAGCATATCGAGGGAGTCACGGACATGATCCCCGCGTTCGCTTCCCTGCTTATCAATTATGATCCAAGAGTGGTAAGCTATGCCGGGCTGCGTGATCGCCTTGAGAAACTCTTAAAGCTGGAGATCAGCGGAGAAGTCTCAGAGTCCAGGATCTTCGAGATTCCGGTGTGTTATGGCGGGGAATACGGACCGGATCTTGAGAACATCGCAGATCATGCGGGGCTGACGCCGGAAGAAGTGATCGGGATCCACAGCGCAAAAGATTATCTGATCTATATGCTGGGATTCCTGCCCGGATTCTCCTATCTGGGAGGCCTGGACGAGAGGATCCACACTCCGAGGCTTGCCAATCCGCGGATCCGCATTCCGGCGGGAAGCGTGGGGATCGGGGGCTCGCAGACCGGGATCTATCCGCTGGACTCACCGGGAGGCTGGCAGCTTCTCGGCATGACGCCGGTAAAGACATACGATCCCGGCCGGGAAGTGCCGATCCTCTTTGAGGCGGGAGATTATATCCGGTTCGTCCCCGTGACAGAAGAAGAATATCTGGAAATAAAGAAACAGGTGGAAGAGGGCGCATATCAGTGCGTGATCCATCAGAAAGGAGTGTGATCTATGGGCATTCGTGTTTTAAAAGGCGGGATGCTGACCACAGTGCAGGATCTTGGACGCACAGGCTATCAGAGCCAGGGGTTCAGCGTATCCGGCGTTATGGATGTGCGCTCCTTTAAGATCGCAAACCTGCTTCTCGACAATCCTGAAAACGAGGCGGTGCTGGAATTTACGCTGATGGGACCGAGTCTCGAATTTACTTCCGAGACGATTATAGCCATCACCGGCGGGGATTTTCAGCCTTGTGTTAATAAAAAGCCGGTGAAGATGTACACGGCGCTCTATATGCACAAAGGGGATGTGCTGGATTTCGCAGGCTGCCGCACCGGAAGCCGCGGTTATATCGCATTTTCAAGCTATCTGGACATACCGGTCGTGATGGGGAGCCGCTCTACAAATATCAAATGCGGCATCGGAGGATTCAAAGGACGCAGGCTGAAAGAAGACGACTATATCGGCTTTCGTATGAAAAGAAGATATCTGCCGTACTTTCTTTCAAGAAGTCTTGATATAGATGAGTTCGACTGTGACGAGGCGACGCTGCGCGTTGTCATGGGTCCGCAGGAGGACGTCTTTACGAGTGCGGGCAGAGAGACTTTCCTGAATTCGGAATATATAGTCACCAATGAATTTGACAGGATGGGCTGTCGTCTGGAAGGGCCGTTCATCGCATATAAGACGACGGCGGACATTATATCCGACGGCATCGCGTTTGGTTCCGTCCAGGTACCCAGCCACGGAAAGCCGATCGTGCTCCTTTCTGACCGCCAGACGACCGGCGGATACGCCAAGATTGCGACCGTGATCTCCGCAGATATCCCGAAGCTGGCGCAGTGCAGGACAGACAACAGAGTCCGGTTCAGTGCGGTCACAGTGGAGGAAGCACAGCAGATCCTCCTTGACGAGGTGGATGAACTCAACGATCTGAGAAGACAGATATATCAGCCGTGCAAAGAGGTGCTCGATTGCCGCCTTGTGGCAAAGCGCCTTGGCAAACTGTTTCAGTAGATAAGTAAAAAAGAGGAGTGACCGATATGGATTTAGAAAAGATCGAAAAACTGGTAAATATTATAGAAAAGTCCTCCATGCTGGAATTCAGCATCCAGGAGGGAGACACGAAGATCAAAATGAGCCGGAGAGGCAGCGCAGGCACGCCGGGAGAACCTGTTGTCGCAGTAAGGACAAAGACAGAAGAGCCTGCTGAGGAGACGGTGGATGAGAATTATATCATATCTCCGATCGTGGGCACTTTTTACTCTGCTCCGTCACCTGATGCAGAGCCGTTTGTCAAAGTCGGGGATGTGGTGAAAGCCGGACAGACGGTATGCATCCTCGAAGCTATGAAACTGATGAATGAGATCGAGAGCGATTATGACTGCGAGATCGAGGCGGTCCTTGTCAGCAACGAACAGAAAGTAGAGTACGGGCAGCCGCTCTTTAAGGTGAAGAAGCTGTCGGACTAAGGAGGAGTGCTGATGTTTCATAAAATATTGATCGCAAACCGCGGGGAGATTGCTGTCAGGATCATACGCGCATGCCGGAATATGGGGATCCGCAGTGTGGCGGTTTATTCAAAGGAAGACAAGAACAGTTTCCATGTCCAGCTTGCAGACCAGCGTATCTGTATTGGAGAGGGGCCGGCAAGGAACAGCTACCTCAACATGGAGCGCATCGTGACTGCGGCTCTCAACATGGGAGCTGACGCCATTCATCCGGGATTCGGCTTTCTCTCCGAGAATGCGGAGTTTGTCCGCCTCTGCGAGAAGAACGGACTGACGTTCATAGGGCCGAAAGCTGACGTTATCGACAGTATGGGAAATAAATCCCAGGCCCGCAAAACGATGATGGAAGCAGGCGTGCCGGTCGTGCCGGGCACAAAAGACCCGGTGTATGATGCGGAGAACGGCATCAGGCTGGCAGAAGAGATCGGATATCCTGTCATGATCAAAGCCTCATCGGGCGGCGGCGGAAAGGGAATGCGCGTGGCAAGATCCGCCGACGAGTTTGAATTCCAGTTTAACATGGCTCAGATAGAGTCCGCCAACGCATTCGGAGACGACACGATGTATATTGAGAAATTCATCGAGAATCCGCGTCATGTAGAGATCCAGATCATGGCGGACAATTTCGGCAATGTAGCGGCTCTTGGAGAACGAGACTGTTCGGTGCAGAGAAACCATCAGAAGCTGATCGAGGAATCTCCGTCTCCTGCTATCGACGATGATATCAGGAGCGCCATGAACCGGGATGCGGTTCTGGCGGCCAAAGCGGTAAACTATACGAATGCAGGGACGATAGAATTCATCCTTGATCCGAAAGGGACGTACTATTTCATGGAGATGAATACCCGGATCCAGGTGGAGCACGGCGTCACGGAGATGGTCACGGGCACAGACCTGATCATCGAGCAGATCCGTGTGGCGATGGGAGAGCCGTTAAGTTTTAAACAGGAGGAGATCCGGCTTCAGGGTCATGCCATCGAGTGTCGCATCAATGCGGAAATACCGGAGAAGAATTTCATGCCCAGTCCCGGAGTGGTCAGGCATCTCCATCTGCCTGCAGGAAACGGTGTTCGGGTAGACACGGCGCTCTACACGGGCTACCGTATCCCGTCGGAGTATGACTCCATGATCGCGAAAGTAATCGTCCACGCGCCGGACCGTGAGGCGGCGATCCAGAAGATGCGCTCTGCGCTGGACGAGATGGTGATCATCGGAGTGGAGACGAATCTGGACTTTCAGTATCAGATCCTGCGCCATTCAGAATTCTGCGAGGGGCGTGCAGATACCGGATTTATCGGGCGTATTCTGAGACTGGACTGACTGAAAAGATATTGGAAAGACAGAAATGACCGGAGAAAAGTGAGCAGACAGACCAGGACAGCTCAAAGTAAGTTGAGAAAGAAGTGTGAAATATGTATCAGGTAGATTTAAACAGTGATCTGGGAGAGAGTTTTGGCCGTTATACACTGGGAATGGACGAGAAGATCATCCCCCTTATCTCTTCCGCGAATATCGCGTGCGGCTTCCATGCGTCAGATCCCGTCGTGATGATGGAATCTGTGACGCGGACAAAAACTGCCGGTATCCGCATCGGAGCCCATCCGGGATTTCCGGATCTCATGGGATTCGGACGTCGGAATATGGCCGTCTCTTTGGCAGAGGCGAAAGCGTACACGCTGTATCAGATCAGCGCGCTTGGCGGAATGTGCCGGGCTCAGGGGATGGAACTGCAGCATGTGAAACCCCACGGCGCGTTGTACAACATGGCGGCGAAAGACTATGATCTTTCCCTTGCCATCTGCGAGGCTGTTAAAGAGTATGATCCCGGACTGATCGTCATGGGACTGTCCGGCAGCGAGACGATCCGTGCGGCGAAAGACTGCGGATTAAAGGCTGCAAGCGAGGTGTTTGCAGACCGCGGCTATGAAGAGGACGGAAGTCTTGTAAACCGCAGGAAAGAAGGCGCGTTTGTCCGGGACGAGGACGAGGCTATCGCCCGTGTGGTACGGATGGTAAAAGAAAGAAAAGTAACGGCTGTGACAGGAAAAGACATCGATATACAGGCGGATTCAGTATGTGTGCACGGCGACGGCGAGAAAGCGCTCCTGTTTGTGGAAAAGATCAGAAGCGCACTGAAAGAAGAGGGGATAGAGATTGCCCCGTTAAGTGAGATCTGCCGGTAAGAATTATCTGGTGAGAGAATCAATATACAGAATAAGAACTGGCAGCAGCCGATTAATCTTCGACCGCTGCCAGTTCTTTCATCTTTGCATATGTAAAATAGTTGAATACCGCTATGGTCCGTCCGACGCCGATCATGGACAGAATAGTTCCGACTCCGACACCCACAGGGTGTCCGGCAAATACAAAGCTTAAAACTATAGTGATGGTAATGTTGATGATATCAAAACAGTTTTTTGTAAGACCTACGCTTCTGTGGATTGTATCGGCTATGGCCTGCACGATATCGTCACCGGGATTCGGCACGATGCGCATATTGAGCGACATGGCGGCGCCGATGCCGGTCAGGATAATGGCGATGACAAGGACTATCACACGGATGGCCATCTCACCCGCAGCACTTTGTCGGTCTGAATACAGATCCGGTATAATTGTGGAAAATAAATTCAGAAAGCGTGTGAAGATAAGACCTAAGGGAATCTGCAGACAATCCATCAGCAGGATAAACTTCAGGTCAGCTTTACCGGCATGAGAGAGCGCTCTGCCGGATTTAACTGTATACTGTCTGTTGCGGATCAGATTCAGTATTATCTGGATCACCACAAAGATACTGTACAGAGCCAGAGTTATATTGCCAAAGTTATGATCAAATATTTCTGAGATACTGTATGACACCGATATGATCGGTGAGACGCCGAGGCCTGTTTTTGTATTCAGCGTAAGTCCGAGCGCCAGGACAAGGAGCCCGACAGCATAGAACAGAACCCGGAAGAAACCTGGTTTCTTCATATATTTTCCCTGCCTTTATTGTAAAGATCCTATGTTTCTATTTTAGGGACGACGGGCGGTTTTGTCAAACCGGCAGAAACGGATTCCATCTGAGACGTCTGTGCGCACATATATCAGGGACTGTCTGGATAAGAGGGGATTGACGGAAGATGCAGAAAGGAAGACCGGTATTCTCTTTCAGGCATGTAAAGCGCTGAGGGCAGACAAAACTTGCGGATGCATGTCTCTGAAAATATATGGACATCCGCAGGACATCAGTGATACAATATCCCGGGAGGATGACAGACATGGGCAAAAAAGACGAAAAAACAAACGTCATGCGTATCTTAGAGCAAAAGAAGATCAGCTACCGGAGCTATAATTATCTGAGCGCCGGAGCCATAAGCGGCGCGGAAGTGGCGCAGGCTCTGGGCGAGGATCCGGATATTGTGTTCAAGACACTGGTCACAGTGGGAAAGTCAAAAGAATACTATGTGTTTGTAATTCCGGTGGAAAAGGAGCTGGACTTAAAGAAAGCCGCAAAGAGTGTGGGAGAGAAGAGCATTGAAATGATCAAACAAAAGGAACTCCTGCCCCTGACCGGCTATGTTCACGGCGGCTGTTCTCCCATCGGCATGAAGAAGCAGTTCACCACAACGGTCGATAAGAGTGCAAAAGACCATGAGAAGATCATCTTCAGCGCAGGAAAGATCGGATATCAGGTTGAAGTGGCGCTTACGGATCTGGCGAAAGTAGTACGCTTTCAGATGGCAGAAGTATCAGAATATAAAGGTTTAAAACAATCCCTGTAATGTGAGATGTCAAATATACATCAGGATACCGGAAGGAGAGTGAGAAGATGCTGCGTTATACCTGGAAACGAATACTGACAGGCATCTTCTCACTTTTTGTGCTTGTGACCGTGACATTTTTCCTTGTCCGCATTATCCCCGGAAGTCCGTTCCAGCGGGGCGGAGTATCCGAAGAGGTGGTTGAGACGATCGAACAGGAATACGGCCTGAATGAGCCGGTCATGGCTCAGTATTTCTCCTATCTGGGAAATGTAGTGCGGGGGGATCTGGGGATTTCTTATCAGGATCCTGCCACGCAGGTGTCGGATATCATAGCGAGAGCATGGCCGGTCACGGCTTCTATCGGGATCGCGGCACTGGCTGTATCGGTGATCCTGGGAACCGGACTGGGAATATTGAAAGCCGTGTCGAAGCGGCGGTGGGTAAGAGAAGTTATTTCGGCAGGTGGGATGCTGGCAGCAGGGATCCCAGGCTTTGCGGCGGCGATCCTCCTGCTCTTAGTATTCAGCGTGAAGCTGAAGTGGCTGCCGGCGTCCGGCCTTTTAAGTCCTGTCCACTATATTCTGCCGGTAACGGCGCTGGCGCTTTATCCGTCGGCGATGATCGCAAGGCTGGTGGGAAATACGCTGGAGGGGGAACTTCAGAAAGATTATGTATTGTTTGCACGGGCCAAGGGGCTGGGAAAAGGTCAGATTATTCTCACCCATGCCCTTAAGAACGCTTATCTTCCGGCCCTTAATTATATCGGTCCGGCTTCTGCGTCCCTGCTCACCGGGAGCTTTGTCATTGAAAGTATTTTTACGATCCCGGGACTTGGCCGGGAATTTGTAAGTTCTATTACAAACCGGGACTATACGCTGATCCTCGGCCTGACCATATTTATGGGCGCTGTGGTGATCGTTGTTAATCTGTTCACCGATCTGCTGTGCGCCTGGCTGAATCCTCAGACACGCAGGGCATATCGCTAGTACACCGTTTCGCAAATGACTATACCAAATCGCTTGTCTGCCTGACGAACGGTGTACCAGGAGAGAACATAAGGTAACAGTTCAGGGAAAGACTGCGAAAGGAGGAGACGCCATGCTGCGGCGGATACGACAGCACTGGAAAAACTACATAGGCACGAGCCGCATGGCGCTCATCGGATGCATTATACTCGGCGTATGGATCGTGCTGGCGATTGCGGTACCGCTGTTCGGACCGTGGTCTTTTTCTGAGCAGAATGCCGGGATACGAAATCAGACAAGTTCTCTGCTGCACTGGTTCGGAACCGACCGTTTCGGCCGGGATCTGTTTACACGCGTGTGGTATGGAGCCGGGATCAGCCTGGCTGTCGGCATCATCAGTACAGCCATAAACGGCATTATCGGCGTGCTCTACGGCGCGGGATCCGGTTATGCGGGAAAGCGAACGGATATCGTGCTCATGCGGATCGCGGATATCATTTCTGCAATCCCGTCCATGCTTTATGTGATCCTGATCACTCTTGTCATGGGCGCAGGGGTCGGCAGTATGATACTGGGCTTATGCGTTGCCGGCTGGATCGGCATGGCGCGGATAGTCCGGGGAGAGATCATCAAACTCAAAGAGACGGAGTATGCCTATGCCGCGCGGATGGAGGGAATAAAGCCTCTGCGGATCCTGCTTCGCCATCTCCTGCCGAACACAGCAGGGACGATCGTGGTCAATATGATCTTTCTTGTGCCGCAGGCAATATTTACCGAGGCTTTTTTAAGCTTTCTCGGAGTCGGCATCGCCGCACCTGCGGCCAGTCTGGGAACGATCATTCAGGAGGCAAGGAGCCAGATGATACTCTATCCGTATCAGATGATGTATCCGCTCCTTGTACTTTGTATCATGCTTCTTGCCCTCAACATGGTAGGAAATGCGGTGGAACAAAGGCTGAGCATTCGTACGGGAAAAGGAACAGGTGACAAATGAGCGTACTGGACGTAAGAAATCTGAGCGTACAGTATCTGACGGAAAACGGCGCTTCAGAGATTATAAAAGACATCAGTTTCAAAGTGGAGAAAGGCGAGATCGCAGGTCTTGTAGGAGAGTCCGGCTCCGGAAAGAGCACAGCCATGCTGGCGGTGATGGGGCTGCTGGGAAATCGTGCGGTTATCCGGTCGGATCAGATCACAGTCAGCGGAGAGAAACCCGTGCCGGGGAAAAATGCAGCGATGATCTTTCAGGATTCTTTAAGCTGTCTGAACCCGTCTGTCAAGATCGGGCGTCAGATCAGGGAGACGGTGCAGGAACGGCTAAAATGCAGCAGAAAAGAAGCAGAAGTGCGTGCAGAAGAACTGCTGGATATGGCAGGAATCCGCAACCCTGCACTCAGGATGCGGCAGTATCCGTTCGAGCTGTCCGGCGGGATGCGCCAGAGAGTAGTGCTTGCCATAGCGCTGGCGTGTGAACCGGAGCTTATCATTGCAGATGAACCGACAACGGCTCTTGATACTCTTGTGCAGGCGCAGATTCTTCTTCTCTTTAAGCGGATCGTCCGCGAGACGGGGACTTCCATGCTCCTTGTCAGTCATGATATGGGAGTGACTGCGGCCATGTGCGGCAGAGTGTATGTCATGCACAAGGGGAGGATCGTGGAGAGCGGCGCTGCAGAAGATATTTTTTATTCTCCTATGGAAGAATATACAAAGCGGTTATTAAATGACGCCCGGGGCGGCAGTCTGCCCGGATACGGACATGAAAGCACAGAAAATACGACCTGCGGGCCTGTGGATGGAAACGGGAAAACTCCGGTTTTCCGGATGGAGCATGTGACAAAGATCTTCGATGAGAGGGAAGGGATTCGTGATCTTTCTCTGGAAATACAAAAAGGCGAAATATTTGCTCTTGTAGGTGAGAGCGGGAGCGGGAAGACGACCGCGGCAAGGATACTGACCGGAATACTCAAAGAAGACGGGGGAACACTGTACTATCGTGGAGCTGCACTGAACCGGGACAGACGTATGGATGCGTTTGCCGGCAGAGTCCAGATGGTCTTTCAGGATCCGTATGCATCGCTGAATCCCTGCCTCACCGTACGCGAATCGCTGGAGGAGGCGTTGAGAGCAGCAGGTACAAGAGCCGTGCTGTCGCCGGAAACAGCCGAACATGCCGGGCATCCGGAAAGCCGACCGGCGCACCGCAATCGGGAGAAAGGCAGGATGGAAGAGAAGATCGACAGGATGCTTCGTCTGACCGGGCTTTCACCAAAAGACGCAGACCGTTATCCGGGAGATTTCTCCGGCGGCCAGCGGCAGCGCATCGGGATTGCCCGTGCCCTGATTGTGGAGCCGGAGATCCTTGTGTGTGATGAGGCGCTTTCATCACTGGATGCGACCACCCGGGAACAGATACTGGAACTGATCTTCCGGATCCAGAGAAAGATCGGATTCGCCTGTCTGTTTATTTCTCATGATATATACGTAGTACGCAGGATCAGTGACCGGATCGGAGTCATGTACGGCGGTCATATCGTGGAGACGGGAGAGACAAAGAAGATCTGTTCTGATCCGTGGCATCCCTATACAAAGCAGCTTATTGAGGCTGTGCCGGAACCTGATCCTCTCAGGGCAGCAAAGATCAAGGCATCCCCGGTAAAGGACGGCACAGGCATCAATCAGTCCGGCTGTCCGTTTGCCGGCAGGTGCGGCTATGCGTTAGAGTGCTGCGCCGGGGAAGTCCCCGAAAACTATTTATTTAATGGCCGGGAAGTATCCTGTTTTCTGTATTCGGACAGACACAGCGGCAGGAGAAGCAGTGATTATAAGATGACTTCACAGATTTAAAGCAGCAGTTCAGTTACCGGATGGCGCGGAGAATTGTTATGACATAGTATAGAAGCGAGGAGATATGACATGAATAAAAGACTCATAGCAGCATTACTTACACTGATTTTGCTCTGTACGGGCGCACTGAGCGGCTGTATTACGCCGGATCCGTCGGCGGACGGAGACGGCAGAGGGATTACAGTGGCGATCAGCAGCGATACGGGAACGATGGATCCTGCGGGTTCCATAGCCCTGACCTATCTTGCTTACTCGGTGAGTGCCCTTGACGAGCTGCTTACTTATAATGAAGACGGTGAGATCGAATACCGGGCGGCAGAAAGTTACGATGTGAATGATGATTCCACGGTATGGACGTTTCATCTGAGGGAGGATGCTCTCTGGTCAGACGGTTCTCCTGTGACGTCCGCCGATTTTATGAATACGGTTACACGTGCGCTCGATCCTGCGTCCGGGAGCGGGTATGCCAACTATCTGTTTCCCATTGAGAATGCGGAGGCAATCTATAACGGTGAGGCGGATATGGACTCTCTGGGCGTAGAGACGCCGGACGATCACACGCTTGTATTCCATCTGGCGGAACCGTGTGTCTATTTCCTTGATCTGCTGCGTCTCCCCGTCTATACGCCGTCCTGTTCAAAATATGCGGATTCCGTGGACAGCGGATGGGACCGGGAACCGGAGACGAGCCTGTCCAACGGCCCTTTCTGCCTGGCAGAATATGTGCCGGATCAGTATTTCGTTCTTGAGAAGAATGAAAATTACTGGAATGCGGATGCTGTGAACCTGGATACGATCACCTACCGGTTTTTCGATGATACCCAGTCTATGGCAAATGCATACGAAGCGGGAGAGGCCGATGTGGCAACTTCCCTTTCTTCCACGGTGATGGAAGCGTATGAAGGAACGGACGATCTGTTTGTGACTGACCAGATCGCTACACGCTATATTTATATGAACCTGAATGTGGAGCCTTTAAATGACGTCCGTGTCAGAGAGGCAATCAATCTCGCCATCAACCGGGAGGAACTCTGTCAGATCGTGGGAAGTGACACAGAGCCCACATATAATCTGGTGGCGAAATATATGAAAGATAAGAATACAGGAGAATATTTTGTGGACGAGGCAGAACAGCCTTTCGAGGAGGATGTGGCAAAGGCGCAGGAACTTCTGGCTGAGGCAGGATATCCGAACGGAGAGGGATTCCCGGAGCTTACGTACAATTATCCGACACTGGAGATGGATTCCGATACAGCGCAGGTGATCCAGCAACAGCTAAAAGAGAACCTCAACATCACGATCAATCTGGAAGCGCAGGAACTCCAGGCAAACTACTCTACACGATATGCGGGGGACTTTGACTTATGCCGGATGAACTGGACGGCGGATTTTGCAGATCCGTATACTTATCTGTCCATGCTCTTGTCAAACAGCACGTATAACTGCAGCGGTATCAATGATACGGAATATGATTCCATTATCGCGGCGTCAAATTCTGAGCCGGATCCGGCAAAACGCTCGGAACTGCTCCACCAGGCGGAGCAGCTCGCAGTGGGAGAGCAGTTCTATATTATCCCGCTGTTTGCCATGAAGAGTGTAAATCTTGTAAACACGGATATCACCGGCATCCGGCAGATCCCGGCAAGCGGGGCGCTGGAATACCGGTATGCAGATATTGATATCTGAGCAGGTCTTCAGGGAGAATCCCTGCATCAGATGACGGAATTATTGCAGTATAGCAGCGGAGATAACGGGAATGGATGACAAATCAATCGCAAATATGGCCGTACTCGCCGGAGAGATCATGCTGCGAAGCGGAGCAGAGACTTACCGGGTGGAAGATACGATCAAACATATTCTTGATACCGCCGGCGGATTCGGTGGAGCCGACAGTTCCGGGACAGGAGTCGGCGCAACAGAAAATGCCGGAACAAACTGTACGGCTTCAAGCCGCAGGGCCGAGAGTGCAGGCGCGGTACGCACAGAGTCTCTTGTTATGCTGACAGGGATCATTGTTACGATCGAAAGACCCGGACAGGAGGCGGTCACTGTCATGCGCAGAGTGCACGACAGAGGGACAAATATGCACCGCATTGTAGAGGTAAATGAAATCTCACGGAAATACTGTTCAGGAGAGCTGTCGGCAGAAGAAACATGGGAAAAACTGAAAAGCATAAAAGGCAGACAATACACAGTATGGATGTATAATATAGCCACTGTGCTTGTACCGGCCGGGTTTGCCCCGCTGTTTGGCGGCGGACTCAGGGAAATATGCGCCTCTGCTGCTGTGGGGATCTTTCTGGCAGTCATTATGACGATCGGGAAAAGACTGAGGATCAGCAGATTTATCCTGAATATGATCTGCGCATGCGGTGTTGCAGCGGCAGCGATGGGGCTTAAAGCGTGGACCCCCATCCTGAATATGAATACGGTCATCATCAGCGGTATTATGCCGCTCGTGCCGGGAGTGGCGATCACCAATGCGATACGGGATACGCTCCGCGGCGATTACATTTCCGGAGGGGCGCGGGCGCTGGAAGCGTTCGTGACAGCGGCGGCTGTTGCTATCGGAGCCGGCGTCGGGATTGCTGCGATGAATGTATTCTGGCGGGGAGGCGGCTTGTTATGATGGGACTTTTTCTTGTGACAGCGGGCTGCTTTATCGCTGTTATGGGTTTTGCAGTGCTTGTGGAGACGCCGAAGAAATATATCCTGCAGGCAGGAATCGCGGGCGCAGGCGGAGGATGGGTCTACTTTTTCAGCATGCAGCGGGGAATGGACGTGGTGGCAGCCAGCTTCCTTTCAGCCCTTGTCATATCCCTGCTGGCGCATACATTTGCGAGGTTCTTTAAAGCGCCGGTCACGGTGTTTTTGATCGCAGGCATCCTGCCGACTGTACCGGGGGCGGGCATGTACCGGACCGTCTACTATATCATTACAGACAACAGAGCGCAGTCCTCTTATTATCTGATACAGACGCTGGAAATCGCAGGGGTGATCGCCCTTGCTATATTTATTGTGGATTCCCTTTTCAGGATCCGTCTGCGGAAATACAGGAAGCAGGCAGGAGAAAGTGCAGGTGAGAGACAAAGATGATGGAACTGGTCACAGGAGGGAGCGGAAGCGGGAAATCTGCATATGCGGAAGTGGAGATCTGCCGGCGCCGGAATCTTCTGAGCGGGGAATGTGGAGGAAATGTACCGCTTTACTATATCGCGGACATGATCCCTTACGGATATGAGACAGAGAAGAAGATAGAAGCCCACCGGAAAATGCGCGCAGGCAAAGGCTTCGTGACCCTTGAGTGGTATGTGGATCTGCCGGGCAGGATTTCAGGTCCGGATTCGCCGGATCTGAAAGACTCCTGTGTCCTGCTGGAGTGCATCTCCAATCTTACCGCCAATGAGATGTACGAACCTGACGGCGCGGAAAATACCGGGAAAGATACGGCGGAGAGCGTTATAAAAGGCGTGCAGATGTTAAAAGAACGATGTGCACATCTCGTTGTGGTGACAAACGATGTGTTCCGGGAATCCGTACCGGATTCAAAAGAGATGGCGGCATACAAGGACAATCTGGGGACGATCAACCGTGCTTTAGCTGAGATGGCGGACCGTGTGACAGAAGTGGTGTTCGGGACACCGGTCTGCATAAAATCCGATTCGGATATGGCGGCCGGAATCCGGGAACAGTTGAAAGGAATCAGTGCGGCGGAAGACAACTCGGAAGGAATCCTGGAAGAGCAAGGACGGCGCGGGATGAAATTTATAACAGGCGGTGCATATCAGGGAAAACTTGAATACGCGAAAAAATTGTATCCTGACGCAGAATGGGCGGACGGAGCCGGATGCTCTCTCCAGGAGCTTCTGTCCTGCGGGGCTGTGGATCATTTTCATCTTTTTGTGAGAAGATGGCTCCAGGAGGGAAAGACACCGCAGGAGCTGACGGAAGCAATCCTTAATAAAAACAGCAATCTCGTCATCGTGTGTGATGAGATCGGATGCGGACTTGTGCCGACAGACGCATTTGAGAGAGAATACAGAGAATCTGTCGGCCGTATCTGTACGGAACTTGTAAAATATGCGGATGAAGTGTACCGCGTGACTTGCGGTATCGGAGGGCGGATCAGATAGTGTGGATGGATTAGAGAGTATTGAAAGCGAAAGGAGACCGGATATGTTGAACAATCTGGAGCAGGTACGGCCTGCAGATATTGAAAAGAGAAGTTTTGAGATCATTACGGAAGAGCTGGGGGACAAAGAACTGATCCCGGGAACAGAGCCTGTTGTAAAGCGCTGTATCCATACAAGCGCAGATTTTGATTATGCGGATAATCTTGTGTTTTCCGACAATGTGATAGAACGGGCGCTCAGTGCGATCCGAAATGGCGCATCCATTGTGACAGATACTCAGATGGCGAAAGCCGGGATCAATAAGAAACGGCTGGCGCAGTACGGCGGGGAAGTCTACTGCTTCATGTCTGATGAGGATGTGGCGCAGGCGGCAAAGGAGAACGGCACCACCCGTGCAGCAGCATGCATGGATAAAGCAGCAGCTCTGTATCGGGACGGGAAAAACAGAAGAGAGCAGAACGGAGAACAGGAGAGCGGGCTGATCTTCGCCATTGGAAACGCGCCTACCGCACTCGTACGTCTCTATGAGCTGATCAATGAGGAAAAACTGAAACCCGAACTGATCATTGCGGCGCCTGTAGGATTTGTCAATGTGGTGCAGTCGAAAGAGCTGATTCTGACGCTGAAAGATATCCCGTATATCGTGGCAAGAGGACGAAAAGGCGGAAGCAATATTGCGGCGTGCATCTGTAATTCGCTGCTGTATATGTTCTGAACCTGCTCTTTATCAAGCATATCTGGTTTTAACAAAAAAGAGATATTCAAATAAAATTCTGGCTATTCAAAAATGACATTTTGGAATAGTCAGAATTTTATTGACGTAAAGCAGAAATCTGGCTATACTAAATATATAATTTGTTTTGGACGAATATTTCTAAAAAAGGAGATAAAATATCTGTAAAGGAGGATGAGTGATGACATATATCAAAAGAGCATCAGAAGAGACTTTTTCACAGATATCAAAAATGTTCCCGGTACTTTTAGTAACCGGACCGCGTCAGGTGGGTAAGACGACTTTACTTCAGAAGCTGTCTGATGAAGAGTGCAACTCGGGAATGAAGAGAAAATATGTAACGCTGGATGATCCTGACGCAAGATATCTGGCGAAGACAGATCCGGCTTTGTTTCTGCAGAGATATTCACCGCCGGTTCTGATCGACGAGATCCAATATGCGACAGAACTGCTCCCCTATATTAAAATGAGTGTGGATCGTTCAAAACAAAAAGGCGCTTTCTGGCTTACGGGGTCTCAGGTCTTCAGACTGATGAAAAATGTAAGTGAAAGTCTGGCGGGCCGGGTTGGGATTGCGAATCTTCTCGGACTCTCCGATGCTGAAATTTTCCAGACTCCAAGCGAACCGTTCACCACAGATCCGGATCGTTTGATGCAGCGTATGACTATTATAAGACCTCGTGGATTGAACGAAATATATGAAAGGATATTTAAAGGCTCCATGCCGGAACTTTATGCAGACGACCAGATTGACTGGGAGACTTATTACTGTTCTTATGTCGACACATATCTTCAGCGGGATATCCGGGATCTTGCACAAGTTGCCGATGAAATGCAGTTTTATAATTTTATGACTGTAGTGGCAGCGCACACATCAAAACCTGTTATATACGAAGAACTGGCAGGAGCGGCAGGAGTATCGGCTCCCACTGCAAAAAAATGGCTGTCCATTCTTGTATCCTCCCACATTGTTGCTCTGGTTCAGCCTTATTACAACAATGTTTTAAAGAGAGTCGTAAAAATGCCGCTGCTTCATTTCCTGGATACGGGTCTGGCTGCATATCTTCTTAAATGGGGCAATCCGCAGGCGCTTGAAAAAGGAGCCATGTCAGGTGCATTTTTTGAGAGTTATGTATTTTCGGAAATATACAAAAGTTATCTGAATGCAGGAAAACAGCCGCCTTTATATTATTACAGAGATAAAGATCAAAAAGAAATCGATCTTTTAATTTATCAAAATGGAATATTATGTCCGGTTGAGATAAAAAAAGCAGCTTCTCCCGGAAAAACAGCAATTAAGAATTTCCGCGTTTTAGAGCCTCTGGGACGATCGGATACAGCAGGAAAATTTGGAGAACTGGAGACCTTGAAAGTAGAAATCGGACCGGGAAGTGTGATATGCATGGCGAATGATATCCTGCCTGCAGACCATAAAAACTGGTATGTGCCGGCATGGCTGATCTGAATGGAGCGGATGTGATGGAAAGACCTTATTTCCCGATGTTTATAGACCTTACAGATAAAAAGATCCTGGTGGCGGGCGGAGGAACGATCGCCCTGCGGCGGGTAAGGACGCTGCGCAAGTTCGGGGCGGATATTCATGTGGTCGCGCCGGAATTCTGCGAAGAACTGGGACAGATGGAAGAAGAAGGGAAGATTACAGCAGAGCGCAGAGCATACCGCACCGGGGATATCGACGGCGCTCAGATCGTCCTGGCGGCTACGGACGACCATGCGGTAAACCGGAAGATATGGGAAGAGTGCCGGGCTGCCGGTGTCATTGTAAATGTGGCGGATGATAAAAAACTGTGCGATTTCTATTTCCCGTCGGTGGTGATGACGGATGATACCGTGATTGGAGTCAACTGTGGCGGTGAGGATCACGGAAAAGTGAAAGAAACGCGGATAAAGATAGAGGAAGCGGTCAGAAAGTGATTGCCAAAACTTTATATTTTGTTTATAATTAGTCCCATATTGTGCCCTGGAATACATTTGTTCCCGCGATAGCAGCATGGCTTTTGGGGGGCACAGAGAAAAAGATGCCGGATCTTTCGGTATCGTATACAGAAAGGACAATATGGAATGGGAGATACTTTACAGATCCTGACCGCGATGATCATCTATATGGCGGCGGTCATCGTTATAGGAGTTACATTTGCGCGGAGAGCAAATGCAAGCTCAGACGCCTATTTCCTCGGCGGGAGAAGTCTCGGCCCGTGGGTGACGGCTATGAGCGCGGAGGCGTCCGATATGTCCGGATGGCTCCTGATGGGACTGCCCGGCGTGGCGTACTGGTGCGGCATCGCGGACGCGGCGTGGACAGCTATCGGACTGGCCGCAGGTACATACGTCAACTGGCTGATCGTATCCAAACGCCTGCGCCGTTACAGTGAGAAAGCAGGCAATGCGATCACACTGCCGGAATATTTTTCCAACCGTTTTCACGAGAAGAAGAAAGTGATCATGACGATCGCGGCAGTGTTTATCCTGATCTTCTTTACCGTGTATGCGGCAAGCTGCCTTGTGACGTGCGGCAAACTTTTCTCCACATTGTTTGGTCTTCCGTATATCCCGATGATGGTCGTGGGGGCGGTGTTCGTACTGATCTATACGATCGTCGGCGGTTTCCTTGCAGAGAGCGCTTCGGACTTCATGCAGGCCATTGTAATGATCGTGGCCCTTGGTGTGATCGTGCTTGTCGGAACTTACGCGGCAGGGGGATTTGGCGCAGTTATCGACAACGTGAAAGATATACCGGGATTCCTGGAATTTTTCGGCATGGCGACGCCTGAGACTGTAGACGGCGTACAGCAGACGGCCAACGGAGTACCGTTGTTCGGCGAGGCTGCTCCATATGGGATCCTCTCTATCGTGTCCATGCTGGCATGGGGACTGGGATATTTCGGAGTCCCTCAGGTGCTCTTAAGATTCATGGCGATCCGCCGTGAGGACGAGCTGACGCGCTCCCGCCGGATTGCCACCGTGTGGGTAGTTATTTCTCTTTGTATAGCGGTGTTTATCGGAGTGATGGGACGCGCGCTCTATCCGACGGCGCTGACGACATCGTCCGAGGCAGAGAATGTATTTATTCTCCTGTCGACGAACCTGCTCCCGCCGCTGATTGCAGGCTTTGTGATGGCCGGGATCCTTGCGGCGACGATCAGTTCCTCGGACTCCTATCTGCTGATCGCGGCGTCCGCGTTTGCAAAGAATATCTATCAGGGACTGTTCTGCAAGAAAGCTTCAGACCGTGAGGTGCTCAATATTTCAAGACTGGCGCTGCTTGCGATCGCCATTGTAGCGATCATCATCGCACTGGATGAAAACAGTGTTATCTTCACGATCGTAAGCTTCGCATGGGCCGGATTCGGCGCTACGTTCGGACCGCTGATGCTCTTTAGCCTGTTCTGGAAGAGAACGACAAGAGCAGGAGCGATCGCCGGTATGCTTGGCGGAGCGGGAATGGTATTTGTGTGGAACCTGCTTGTACGTCCGCTGGGCGGCGTCTGGGATATCTATGAACTGCTCCCGGCATTTATCTTCTCCTGCCTGTGCATCGTAGTGGTATCTCTGTTATCACCGAAGCCGTCAGAGGAGATCGAGAGAGAATTTGAAACAGTCCGGAAGATGGGGATAAAGTAAGAGGATATAAGTGAATAGACCGCCGGACAGATGTCACGGTTCAAAACAGCGGTTAATACGACTGCTGTTTTGTGTTATACTGGTTTCAGGTGCGAGCTGTGAAATCAGCGTAGCTGATTTCCCCTGGCGAGCGGAGAAAACTCTGCAAGCCTTGGTAAGCTGATAACAATACAGTAGGAAAATCCTATCAGGTAAGGTCTAGCCAACCGCCTGTAC
>CALWAR010000094.1 GCA_944375765.1 uncultured Mediterraneibacter sp.
AAATAAGGGGTACAAAAGGGAAGAGACAGCCCACTGGGGAATTCAGTTCTTAAAAAAGTCCGAATTCTCTGGGATTGCCTCTTCCCTGTATGTCAGGGGCTAAAATCGGTATTAACCGACAGCCCCAGTAAAGCAGTACGGGGAGAACGGATCAGAGGCCGGAGTCTTCCTCCGTCTGCTACCGGCTTTCCAGTCTGGCAATCAGAGTTCTGATATTTTCTTCGGTATCCTCAAGCTCATCGGCAATCTCGGCCGGAGTCTTTCCCCTGGCGAGTTTTTTCTGGATCTGTTCATACAGCATTTGTTCCTTGCCTTTTTCAATGCCTTTTACAATACCCTTTTCAATACCTTCTGCAATACCTTTGACGATACCCTTTTCGATTCCTTTCTGCATACCGCGTCTCAATGCGCTGTCAATCTGAGAATTGTAATCTCTTATGGCCCGTTCCCGTGCTTCGTATTCCAGCCTGGCGCGTTCGTCTGCACTCATTCTTTCCAGCTCTTTACATGCTTCTGCGATATATTCGTTTGTTTTAGCCATATTTCTGAACTCCTTCCTGCTCTTCCCACTCAGGAATCTCATCCACTTGATGACCTCTTCCTCGTTTTCCGGTTCTTTGGGAATCTTTTGAAGTTCCAGGATCTGCATTTCCATCAGATCCGTGTACTCTTTCCCTGTTTTTCTGTCGCAGAAAGTGATGGAGCGGTAACATTCCCTGTCATTCTCAAAAAGTATAAAGTCCAGGATGCTGATATGGATGCATTTTTTCAGATTCGCGTATGGTTCGCCTTTCTTTAACTGATCTGTAAATATCCTGCTCAGATAAAACAGGCTGCGTGCATCCCAGTGCTCAAAATAAGTTACCTGCATTTCCATATCCACCTGTGTCTTATCCTCCATCTCAACCCGCACATCAAGGATACCCAGTTTGTCATCGGGATAGTCCTGCCTGAGTACAGTGGGAAGCAGAGCTGTTTTCCTGATCGCTTTTGGATCTTTCTGCAGAAGTGCGGCGATAAATCCTTTTCGGACCTTTGGATTATTCATCAGACCTTTAAAGCAGATGTCCACCTTGGGAAGCATTATGAAATTGTCGTTTGTCTGTGTCATACATTTCTCCTTTCCTGTGTAGATGTGAGAAATATAATTCAGGAAAGGGGTTTCTTTTATCTTAGCACATCTGTCGGAGGTATCAAGGAAAAACCCTCATTTCCTGCAATATTTCTCTGAATGTCTGTTCATTATCGGGGTTACGCCCGGAATGCAGGCTCCGAAAATGAGAAGCGCGCCATAGACTGGCATTGTCAATAGATACATCCGGCAGCAGAATGCTGCCCGTACAGATAGAGTAACATGGATTACCGTATGATTCAATACTAACCGGCTGACAGTTGCCGAATTTATTTTTGATGTGTTATAATGTCCCATAAAGCATAACTATGCAAATAATATCAATATGGAGGACAAGGCAAATGTACGACTTCGAGGAGATCATGACAACGGATCCTGAGATCGCAGATGCGATCAAAGCAGAGATGAAGCGGCAGAATTCACACATCGAGCTTATCGCATCCGAGAACTGGGTGAGCAAGGCTGTGATGGCGGCAATGGGAAGTCCGCTCACAAACAAATACGCAGAAGGGTATCCGGGCCGGAGATATTACGGCGGCTGCCAGTGTGTTGATGTTGCGGAAGACCTGGCAAGAGAGAGGGCGAAAGAGCTGTTCGGCTGTGAGTATGTCAATGTGCAGCCCCATTCAGGCGCACAGGCGAATATGGCAGTATTTTTCGCAATGATGGAGCCGGGAGACACTTATATGGGTATGAACCTGGATCACGGAGGGCATCTTACGCACGGTTCACCGGTCAATATGTCGGGAAAATACTATCATGTCGTTCCCTATGGCGTAAACGACGAGGGAGTGATCGACTATGATAATGTTTTACAGATCGCAAGAGAATGCAGGCCGAAACTCATCGTTGCCGGAGCGAGCGCTTATGCCCGGACGATCGATTTCAAACGTTTCCGTGAGATTGCAGACGAAGTCGGAGCTTATCTGATGGTAGACATGGCGCATATCGCAGGACTCGTGGCCGCAGGTCTTCATCCGAGTCCGATCCCGTACGCGCATGTGACAACGACGACGACACATAAGACATTAAGAGGTCCGCGCGGCGGCATGATCCTTTCCAGCAATGAGATCAATGAAAAGTTCAACTTCAACAAAGCGGTATTCCCGGGGATCCAGGGCGGCCCGCTGATGCATGTGATCGCAGCTAAGGCAGTATGCTTTAAAGAGGCGCTTACACCGGAGTTCAAAGAATATCAGCAACAGGTGGTAAAGAATGCGAAAGCACTCTGCGAGGGGCTGAAAAAGCGCGGCGTGAAGATCGTTTCCGGCGATACGGACAATCACCTGATGCTCGTCGACCTGACAGAAAAGGACGTCAGTGGAAAAGAACTCGAGAAACGTCTGGACGACGCTCACATCACCTGCAACAAAAACACGATCCCCAATGATCCGCGCTCCCCGTTTGTCACAAGCGGCGTGAGACTCGGGACTCCCGCAGTGACGACAAGAGGCATGAACGAGGCGGATATGGATAAGATCGCAGAGATCATCGCCATGGTCATAGAGAGTGAAGACAACGTAGAGGCCGCAAAGAAAATGGCGGCAGAACTGACAGAGAAATATCCGCTTTGTTAACTTCGTGTTTGTCGGGGGAGACTGCCGATGATATAAGGTCCGAAAATCAATCGGATACGGTGGATTGACTCACGTATTCGTATATGGCGGGAGAATGATTCCGGCTCCGGTTACAGGACGTAAGACAAAGTAACAAATCCGTGCTGCAGCTAAAAACGATCGATCAAATGAATAAACTCGCATACGCTCAGACATATTCATTTGATCGATCAACGCTGTATCACGGATTTTAACTTTGACTAACATCCTTCCACAGTTACCGTCCTCATTCTCCCGCCATATACGAAAGATGCATCAAATCGGCTGTATCCGTCTGATTTTCTGCGCTCATCCAATCGGAAGTGTCTCTCCGACAATCGCGGAATTTACAGGAACTCGGTCGAAAGGATGGGCTTTATCGACTACAATTTCCTTCAACTGTTTTTCATCAGATTTCAGATCCTTTAGTTTTTCTCAGATTATGGAGCTGAGCCTGAAGCACATGCCGGTCATCTCAAAAAAAGTATTTCCGTGCCTCATCTCCGTCCGTTTTCGGACTTTATCCCCATCAGCATTTAGTCCTACAAACATGAATTTTCCACTTTAATTCGTCAAAGTATTGTGTTATACTAACGAAAGGCGAATGTTTAATCGAAGGAGGACACACACAATGATATGGGATAAGGAGGAGACTCTCCCCAGAGAAGAGATCGAAGCGATCCAGCTTGCCAAATTAAAGGATACGGTTCACTATATCTATGATCGTGTAAAGCCGTACCGGGACAAGATGGATGCGGCGGGCATTAAGCCGGACGATGTGCAGACACTGAAAGATCTGAAGCGTCTGCCGTTTACATATAAAGCAGATTTCAGAGATAACTATCCTGACGGGCTTTTTGCAGTGGATAAGAAAGACATCGTGCGCTATCATGCAAGTTCCGGAACGACCGGGAAACCGACAGTCGTAGGATATACGAGAAATGATCTGGACATGTGGCTGAATAACGTGGCGAGACTTGCCTGCATGGGAGGCGCTACAGCGGATGATGTGGCGCAGATTTCATTTGGCTACGGTACGTTTACGGGAGCGCTTGGACTTCACGGGGGACTTGAGAAGATCGGCGCGTCTGTCATTCCCATGTCTTCGGGCAATACAAACAAGCAGATCATGTTCTTACAGGATATGGGAGTAACCCTTCTGGTGGCAACGCCGTCCTATGCGCTGCACTTAGGGGAAGAGATCAGAAATCGCGGTATCGATCCGTCAAAAGATCTGAAACTTCATATCGGGCTTTTCGGAGGCGAGGGCATGACAGAGCCGATGCGGGACGAAATGCATAAAGTATGGGGGGACCAGTTCGTCTGTACACAGAACTACGGTATGAGTGAGCTCTGCGGCCCGGGAGTAGCAGGAGAGTGTACGGAGCTTTGCGGCATGCACGTGAACGAAGACTGGTTTATCCCTGAGATCATCGATCCGGAGACAGAGGAAGTGCTTCCGCCGGGAGAGATGGGCGAGCTTGTAGTGACATGTCTTTGCAAAGAGGCGCTGCCGCTGGTGAGATACCGGACAGGAGACCTTACAAGACTGATGTACGAGCCATGCAGGTGCGGACGTACAACATGCAGGATGGAAAATATCTCCGGACGTGCGGACGATATGCTTGTCATCCGCGGGGTAAATGTATTCCCGACACAGATCGAGGAAGTACTCCTTAAGATCGACGAGATCGGACCTCATTACGAGATCATTGTAGAGCGCAAGAACAGATTGGATGTTATGACGATCACGGTAGAACTGATCGATGACAGGCTGCTCGACAGTTATGGAAAACTCAGTGAACTCGAGAGCAGGATCAAGAAAGCGCTGAAAGCACAGCTCGGCCTTGCTACGCAGATCAGGCTTGTGGCTCCGAATTCTCTGCAGAGGTTCGAGGGCAAGGCGAAGAGAGTGACAGATTTACGAAAGGATGGTTTATGATATGGGAGAAAAAGTGATCATGCTGGGCAAT
>CALWAR010000095.1 GCA_944375765.1 uncultured Mediterraneibacter sp.
CCTTTTAGGTGGGTGGTTGATGGTTTCTGAGCAATTCTATTGTACCACAAACCTTGAGGAGATATTTTAATTTTTAACAAAAAGAATCCCGTATTTATGCGGGTTCTGGCGTTTCGCAAACGCCTATGATATATTAACAGTGCAAGGAGCAATTATCGACGATACTACAATACAAGTAGACTATTATGGGTACATAATCACAATGATATGGTCTGATTCCGAAAATATGACCATTGTAAAGTCGGGAGAGCTTTCAGGCACAGATTCTGGAATCATTATGGATATAACAGATAATCAATCATACCTGAGAACAACAGAATTTAATTAATGGTAGTTATATACATAGCAACGGCAGGGAGAGCGATCTTCCTGCTTTTCTCATGTAATATTTCAAATTTTCAAATACATATTATCATAGTGAAACCATTCAACAAAAATAGAAAAGCTAATGATATGAAAACGGCAGGGAATGATTCTCTGCCGTTTCATGCGGAAAAGGAGGAAAGCGAGATGTTTGATGGATTTGGTCTGTTTGGCACAGGAATTGGAACGGGATTTTTCGGAAAAGTGGAAGATCTGATGTTAGGTGCAGGATGTGCTGTTACCAATGCAAAAAATAAGTTAGAGGAGGTAAAGTATAGGGATAAAAAGAGGAAAACTCAGATAGAGGATCAGGAGTTTGAGACAGATAATGAGGAGCCTGAGATAGAGGAACGGGAGTCCGGGATAGACGAGGGGAACGTAGAAAATATTCCCTGATTCAATGATATATTATAGTGAAATCTGGCAGAATCCAATAACGGGTTCTGTCTTATTTTATTACACAAATTTATCAGGAGGGAGGTGAGCATGTGAAAGGAATCCAGATTGCGGTTGTTCTGCTCGGATGCGGAATCAAGCTGCTGGAAGTAATTGCGGATGAGTGACAGGTAAATGGGGAACAGGAGAAACAGAAAAAAAGTAAAAAATAATTCAGAAAAAGGAGGAATTTATCATGTCGGCAAATGTGGAAAGTATGTTTTATGTAAGGACAGCTCCGTGGCACGGACTGGGAACAAAGGTGATCGAAGCGCCGGATTCAGAGGGAGCGCTGGTTGCGGCAGGACTGAACTGGAACGTAGTTCAGGAGCCGATCTATACGCGGGAAGAAGAAATGATTGACGGATACAGGGCAAATGTCCGGGATTCTGACAGGCGCGTACTGGGTGTGGTGACAGACCGCTATAAAATTGTGCAGAACAGGGAGGCTTTTGCCTTTACGGATGAACTGTTAGGAGAGGGCGTCCGCTATGAGACGGCCGGGAGCCTGCAGGGCGGCAGGCGGGTATGGCTGCTGGCGCATATGCCCCACGAGTACATCATTTCAGGGGAACGGATCAGTCCCTATCTCCTGTTTTCCAACGCCCATGACGGGAGCGGTGCAATCAAGGTGGCTCTGATGCCGATCCGTGTGGTGTGCCAGAATACCTTAAACCTTGCGCTGAATACGGCGAAACGGTCGTGGTCTATGAACCATACGGGGGATATCAGGGGGAAGATGCAAGAGGCAAAGGATACATTATTTATGGCAGAGACGTACATGGATGAGCTTGGGAAAGAGTTTGAATCCTTAAGGAAGAAGAAACTGACGGATAAACAGGTCATGGACTACATTGAGATCCTCCTGCCTGTGGAGGACGGTTCAACTCCCCAGCAGATACGGAACATGAAGCGGCTTCAGGAGGATATGAAACGCCGCTATTTTGACGCTCCGGATCTGAAGGACGTGGGGAACAATGCCTACCGCTTCATCAACGCGGTATCTGATTTTGCCACCCATTCAAAGCCGCTCAGAAAGACAGCGAATTATAAGGAAAACCTGTTTGCCCGGACAGTGGAGGGGAACCCGCTGATTGATAAAGCATACCAGATGGTCAGCGCGGCATAGGAGACGGAGAAAGGAGGCAAGAGCGTCATGAAGAAATTGGTATCTACGCTGGGAATGGCGGAAGAATTATGGCTGAGATACCGCAAAAATGGTATCGGAGGATCGGATGCCGGGGCGGTCTGCGGGTTGAACCCGTACCGCTCCGCAATGGCGGTCTATCTGGACAAGACGACACAAGAGACAGAACAGACTGATAACGAAGCCATGCGGCAGGGCAGGGAGTTTGAGGACTATGTGGCAAGAAGATTTATGGAAGCGGCCGGGAAAAAGGTCAGGCGTGCAAACGCCATATTCTGTAATGAGCAGTATCCCTTTATGATTGCGGATGCAGACCGTATGGTAGTCGGGGAGAACGCCGGACTGGAGTGTAAAACGGCAAGTCCTTATCTGGCGGATCATTGGAAAGACGGGAAGATCCCCGCACATTATGAATTACAGTGCCATCACTACATGGCGGTGACGGGAGCAGAGTGCTGGTATATTGCCGTCCTGATCTATGGCCGGGAGTTCAAGTGGTGCAGGATCGAACGGGATGAGGAGATGATCCGTTATCTGACTGAGGTTGAAAAAGACTTCTGGGAGAACCATGTGCAGAAAAAAATCCTGCCGGATCCGGACGGCTCCAAGATTGCGGACAGCGTGATCGCAGAGTATTACAGACAGTCTGTGCCGGAGAGTATTCCCCTGACCGGATTCGATGAAAAGTTACAGCGCAGGCAGGAGCTCCTTGCAGTGATCGAGCGCATGGATACCGAAAAGAAGCAGATCGAGCAGGAGCTGAAGCTGTATCTCGGAGAAGCGGAGCTTGCGGAGAATGAGCATTACCGGGTATCCTGGAAAACCGTGAGCAGCAACCGTCTGGACGAGAAACGCCTGAAAGAAGAACAGCCGGAGATTTATGAGAAATATCGTAAGGAGACAATGAGCCGACGGTTTCTAATCAAGGCGGCATAAGCTAAGTGAGGCGGGCGGCGGGAAATCCTGCCGCCTGTTGGAAAGGAGATTATGAAGTTAAGGGAGCGGCTTTTATATTGGCTGCTTAAAAAAGTGTGGGATGCATCTTGAAATGGGATAAAGAATCTCGTCCTGAAATCAGAAAAAGGACTATGAAAAGAAAAAGGGATTCGGTATAATACAAATAGAAGTCTGCAAATCAGAAAGTAAAGAGGTGATTGTATGCCTAAGACTTTGGAACGGTTATTGCAGGAGTACCGGACAAAACTGCAAGATGTATCAGAAGAGCATATTAAAAAAGTCATTCTTTATGGTTCGTATGCCAGAGGGGATTTTAAAACAGATTCGGATATTGATATTATGATATTGGTAGATTTAGACGAAAAAAGTTTAAAATCCTGTGAAGATAAGATATACGATCTGACATATGATTTTAATTCAGAGCACGATACGGAGATTATGCCGGTAGTTCAGAATGTGGATCATTTTAATTATTGGAAAAAGGCATATATGTTTTACAAAAACGTGGAGGAAGAGGGGGTAGTCCTGTGATGGAAGAAGCGCATAAAGGGACTTTTGCTGATATGGCGCTATATAAAATAGAACGTGCAAAGGATGAATTAGATACAGCAAAGATTGTCTTGGAAGCTCAGAAATATAAGGCGGCAAATAACAGGGCTTATTATGCCTGCTTTCATGCAATCACAGCAGTCTTGGCATTAGAACCAATCGCATTTAAAAAGCATAAAGATACTCTGGCATATTTTAATAAAAATTATGTTCGGACTGAAATTTTCCCAAGAGAAATGGGGCGTAAAATTTCAAAATTAGAGATCATCCGGCATAAAAGTGACTACGATGATTTTTATATCGCCAGTAAGGAGGAAGCGGCTGAACAAGTGACAACGGCGGAAACTCTGATAGATATGATAGAACGATATGTAGCACAAAAAAGACTGCTTTCAGAACTGGAAAAAGGAGAAACATCTGCTGAGGATGCAGGATGGCTTTCTCCAGAGAAAACAGAAGAAGAGATATCGGATGAATCGTAGACGGGAAGAATGAGTAATGTAAAATGTAGTAGTCAGCAGAGGTGTATCTGCTGAGAATGGGAAAATAAATAAGATTTAAAGATTCACAAGGGGCAGGAGCAATATCCTGTCTCTTTTTATTATGGAGGAAAAGCAGATGGCAGGAAGAACGACAAACGTAAAAGAAGAACTGGCTAAGAAAGCAGAAGTCACAAAGGGCGAGGCAAAGCTGACAAAATCCATGAGCATAGCGGATCTGATCAAGGCGATGGAGCCGGAGATCAAGAAAGCTCTGCCTGAAGTGATAACGCCGGAACGTTTCACGAGGATGGCATTATCCGCATTAAATACTACGCCTAAACTGCAGGAATGTACGCAGATGAGCTTCCTCGCGGCGCTGATGAACGCCGCGCAGCTCGGACTGGAACCGAATACGCCGCTGGGACAGGCATACCTTATTCCTTACAACAACAAGGGGACAATGGAGTGCCAGTTCCAGATCGGCTATAAAGGCCTGATTGACCTGGGATACCGGAATCCGCAGATACAGATCATTTCTGCGCAGGCAGTCTATGAAAATGATGAGTTTGAGTATGAACTGGGTTTGAACCCCAAACTGGAACACCGTCCGACATTGGGTGAACGAGGGGGAGTCCGGCTTTTCTACGGGATGTTCAAACTGACGAACGGGGGATTCGGGTTCGAGGTCATGAGTAAAACAGCAATAGATGCTTTTGCGAAAGAATACTCCAAAGCCTTTGATACCTCTTTCAGTCCGTGGAAAACCAGTTATGAGAGCATGGC
>CALWAR010000096.1 GCA_944375765.1 uncultured Mediterraneibacter sp.
ACGACGGCTCGGACACGCAAACAGTCGGGTCACTCGAGAAATATATTTGCACATCACAGAGAAGCTGAAAGAAAAAGAAAACGAGAAGCTCAAAGATATAAAACTATTATAGTTTGCCCCTTTTGTGCCCCTTTTCCCGGGTCGGGACAAAAAACCCCCCGGAAACACCGCGTCTGCGGCATCTTCCGGGGAAGTTCTAAGCGGGTGATGAGAATCGAACTCACGTATCCAGCTTGGAAGGCTGGTGTTCTACCATTGAACTACACCCGCATCATCTCTGACACAATTGATATGTTATCACACATTTTCAGTGAATGCAAGCACTTTTTAGGGTAAGTTCCGGCCGGCTTGGCGGCCTGCCGGAACTTACCCGGTTCTTTTTCAGGATCAGATCACTGTATCACTTCTTTATAGGAAGCATGTTTTTTCAGCGCTTCCGTCATCTTAGCCATCTCGCTGAGATCTCCGATCAGGATCACACCGGACAGCCTGTTGTTGAGGAAGTAGTACTTGCGGTACTGCCCTTTCCCCATATCCCGGTACTCAACCGTCTTGTACAGCAGATTCGGATTCTTGCCGTTATCACCTGCCGCAAAGAGCGCCGTATTCATTCCATGGAAAGTAAGCGCCGCCTCGACCGGCTCATACTCCAGTTCTTCGCCCGCAGCATTTGCTCCGGCGATCCGCCCCTGTTCCACGGCCTCCGGCCAGATTGCGTAATTCGCGCCTTTGTATTCGGCGCAGTCGCCGCATGCATAGACTCCCGGCACATTTGTGGCCATATGCCCGTCTACTTTCACCGCACGCCCGACCTCAAGCCCCATCGTATCCGCCAGATCTGTCTTTGCTCTGACACCTGCGGATACGATGACCAGTTCTGCCGGTATCGTCTCGCCGCCCGCCAGCCGCACGCCGCTTACATGCTCTTCACCTTCGATCGCTGCGACAGACACCCCTGTCCTGATCGCTACGTCATGTTTAGCCGCGATCTCTTTTAATATCTCGGCAGAGCCGTTATCAAGCTGACGTCCCATAAGAACCGGAGCCACTTCCAGGACAGTCACGGCAAGCCCTGCTTTCTTGAGCTCCCAGGCAGCTTCAAGGCCGAGTACCCCTCCGCCGATCACGACTGCATGTTTGGCTTTTTCCATCAGCCTTTCCACCTTTTCCACATCACTCAGTCTCCGGATCGCCACTACTTCCGGCAGTCCGTGTCCCGTCATCGGCGGGATGAAGCACTCGCTCCCGAGAGCGTAGATCAGCCTGGTAAACTGAACTTTCTCTCCACTGTCCAGGACAACTTCTTTTGCCTCCATATCGACAGATACAGCCTGTTTGTCCAGCATCTGATAGATGCGGTTCTCCTCATACCACTTATCGCTCTCAACAGCGATCTGCCCGGCATTCAGGCCTGCAACGATAGACTTTGTGAGCATCGGACGGTTGTAGGACGGATAAGGCTCATTTGAGATGATTATAATGGATCCTGTTTTGTCCCTCTCCCGGATCGCTTTCGCGGCATTAAATCCTGCCGCCCCGTTTCCAAGGATCACGTAAAACTCCTGTGTATCGTTCGTATAGCCTGTCTCTTCCACATCCACAGAAACGAAGTTCTCTTTGCCCACGCCGCACACCGGACAGATCTCCATCGAGGAGTCAAAGATCTCGCCGCACACAAGACACTTCACAAGGCTTCTCGCCCCTTTCCTCTTCGGTCTCACCGGCTCTTTATCCTGCACGACGCAGCCGAACTGGTATCCATACTCATATGCGCTGACCAGATCCGCTTCCGAAGGCTTGAAACGCACACGGAAGCTTTCCGAAACTTTCATTTTGAGCTGCCTGAGCCTCTCTGTAATATTGGGAACGCCCTCGCCGCTCCAGCCGTAACTTCCGAACGCCCCTGCATGTTTCCCCCCGTGTGTTGCCGGGAACATGGAAAGCGTCAGATCCCAGACCGGTTTGAGCGCGTCCCCTACTATCGTCGGCGTACCGAGCAGGATGCCGTCTGCGAAGAGCAGTTCCTCGTTTACTTTCGCTGCGTCGGCCTCCACCATATCGTAAGAACGCACGTCAATATCGCCGCTGTCGCGTACGCCCTCGGCGATCTTCTCCGCCAGAGACTTTGTATATCCATACGCGCTTACATACGGGATAATGACTGTTTTCTTCGGGTTCGGATTCACAACTGTGGACCACTCTCTGTACTGTTTAATCACGGCTTTGATCCGCTCGCCTACGAGCACCGGGCCATGTCCTGTGCAGACCATGGATATGTCCATCTTCTCCACCCGGTCAAGGGCTCTGAGCATGAACGGCTTAAAAGGACCGATGATGCAGTCGTAGTAATATTTGAGAGCTTTCTGATAGTCCTCTTCATTCCTGATCTCTGAGGAGAGCACCTCCGGCAGGCAGTAATGGGCGCCAAAGGAATCGCAGGTAACTAATATCTGCTCCTCTTCGATGAATGTATACATCGTATCCGGCCAGTGCAGATTCGGCACGAACATAAAATGCAGCGTACGGTTCCCGATCGTCATTTTTTCTTCGTCCCGGGCCGGAATACCTACAAACTCCCTGTTTACGATCTCCCTGAGGAAACCAAGAGCACATCCTGTGGCAATGACCTTCATCTGGGGACTGTATTCGAGCAGTCTCTCCACGCTTCCGGCATGATCCGGTTCCGTATGGCTTACGACAAGGTAATCGATCTTGTGTACATCGATCACTTCTTCAAGTTTTTCGAGATACTCGTCAAAGAACTTCGCCTTTGCCGTCTCAAAAAGGACAGTCTTGTCTCCCGCTTTCATCACATAGGAGTTATAAGTCGTCCCAAACTCTGTATACATGATAATGTCGAACACCCTCAACTGATCGTCAATAATACCTGTCCAGTAAAAATCGTCTCTTAATTTGATACTTTTCATATCTGCCTCCTTATTATCCTTTATTTTCATATTTTTTTGGCAATTTATACGTCGGCCTTTTTGCATACATCTTCAAGGCAACACTTGTCGCAGTGCGGTTTTGTCCGCGCGGTACAGACGTCTCTTCCGTGATAGACAAACCGGTGGCACAGATCGCTCCCCTCCTCCGGCGGGACGATCTTCCAGAGAGCCATCTCTACTTTCTTCGGCTCCTTTATGCCGTCCACAAGACCGATGCGGTTGACCAGACGGATACAGTGCGTGTCTGTCACGATCGCCGGTTTCCCGAACACGTCTCCCATGATCAGGTTTGCGCTTTTTCTCCCGACTCCGGGCAGCTTTAAAAGTTCATCGAAATCATCCGGCACTTTTCCGCCGTACTCATCCCGTATCATCCTCATACAGGCGCTGATATCCCTCGCCTTGCTCTTCCCAAGCCCGCAGGGGCGCACGATCTCTTCAATGTCATTTACGTCGGCATCCGCCAGAGCGTTGACATCGGGATACCTGTCATACAGTCCCTCGACCACCACGTTCACACGGGCGTCCGTGCACTGGGCGGCCAGGCGCACGCTGACCAGAAGTTTCCATGCCTGATCGTAATCCAGTGTGCATCCTGCATCCGGGTACTCTTTTTTCAGCCGTTCGATCACTTCCAAAGCACGCTGCTTTTTTGTCATTTGTCTTATTCCTTTCTGTCTTCAACCGCCATTATCATATCCACTCTTCGTTGGTGGCGGCCGCCTTCAAATTCCGTATTCAGCCACGTCTCCACTATCATTTTGGCCAGTTCCGCACCCACAACCCTTGCGCCGAACGCAAGAATATTGCAGTTGTTGTGCGCCCGGGCCATCTTTGCTGTAAACGGCTCGCTGCATACTGCGGCGCGGATGCCTTTCACCTTGTTTGCCGCAAGGGAGATGCCTAGCCCTGTCCCACAGATCAGAATCCCCTGATCCGCCTCTCCCGACGCTACTGCTCTCGCTACAATCTCACCATAGACCGGATAGTCGCAGCTTTCGGGCGAATCTGTTCCATAATCAACGACTTCATGTCCTTTTTCTTTCAGGAAGTCTGTGATCTCCGCCTTAAGTTCCAGAGCCGAATGGTCATTTCCAATACCTATTTTCATGATAATCCTCTTTCCTTGCCACAGCATCATTTGTGCAGGCCGCTGTGTTTTATATTCTGACCTCTGTCTCCTGCCACTCTATCATAACAAATTAGCAGAGCGAACGCAATAAAAGGCAACAAGATATCCCCGCCGAAATACAATTCCGACAGGGATCTGTGTTTTTCCGGTCGTTTTATGCCGTCCTCGCCCTTTTGCCGGACGCCGCCTCAAACTCTCTTAATTTCTGCTTTGCCTCTGCGTTGAGATGCTTCGGCACTTCGATCTGCACTGTTACGTAGTGATCGCCGTGCACCGAGGGATCTTTCATAGAAACGATCCCTTTTCCTCTCAGACGGATCCTGGTTCCTGACTGTGTCCCCTCCCTGATCTTACAGAGGACGTTTCCATACAACGTGTTTACTACGGCTTCTCCGCCGAATACTGCGGTTGTAAACGGAACGCGGACTGTCGTATATACGTCCATCCCTTTCCTTTCATACCCGGGTCTCTCAGCCACATTTACTCTCAGGAGCAGGTCTCCTGTCTCTCCGCCGTTTACGCCGGGCATACCCTTGCCTTTGAGCCGGACCGACTGCCCCGTATCAATGCCCGCAGGGATGTGTACCTGGAGAGACTGGACACGTCCGTCGGCAGAGGACGGATCCTGCAGACGGATCACCTTATCACAGCCAAATACCGCCTCGTCGAACCCGACTGTGACCTCCGCGCGGACGTCAGAGCCTTTCTGCCGGAAACCGTCGTCCCCGAATCCGCCAAATCCTCCGAATCCGCTTCCCATATTTCCGTAATTTCTGTGGGCAGCGCCGCTGCGGCGGTCATACGAACCGCCTGACGATCCGCTGCCCTGACGAAAGATATCTCCGAAAAGATCCCCGAAAAGATCGTCCATGTTTCCGCCCTCAAAATGATACTCCCGGTATCCGCTCTGAGGACCGCCGTATGACTTCCGGTATCCGCCTCCGCCCGGACCGTCCGCGCCGCTCTGGTCAAATGCGGCATGACCGAACCGGTCATACATTTTTCTCTTTTCTTTATCGCTCAGGACGTCATACGCCTCTGTAATCTCTTTAAACTTTTTCTCCGCATCTGCATTGCCTGCATTCGTATCCGGGTGATACTTCTTTGCAAGTCTGCGGTATGCTTTTTTGAGCTGTGCGTCGTCGGCATCTCTGCCGACTCCCAGCACCTCATAATAATCTCTTTTCTCTGACATCCAGATCACCCTCCTGCTTCATCATATCTCCTGTAATCAGAACATCCGTCATATGGACATAGTCTCCAAATATATTGTTCTATTTGTAATATAACAACTATTTTAAATAATGTCAAGGGCTGCTATTATTTACTCCGGAGAAAACTCCTGCTATAATAGCCTTACAAAATCTAAAATAGGCGCAAACCGCGGACAGGAGGCCCCAATGAAATATGAACATATCGTTTTTGACGTTGATGGAACTCTGATAAACACAGCCCGGAATATTCTCACAGCACTAAAAGACGCTCTGATGGCCACTGACGGTCTTTCATATGAGAGCAGCGATCTTTCTTTTTGCCTTGCCTGCACCTCTGCCGTCACACTGGAGCGGCTCAAAGTAAAAGATCCGGACGCTACTCTTGCAGTCTGGATAGAAAATGAAAAAAAGTACACAGACATGTTCTATATCTTTGACGGTATCGAAGAACTCCTGGAACGGCTCAGGGGATCCGGCTGCCATCTGGGGATCATCACCTCGAGGACACACAGGGAACTGGACCTTATCTTTGATGCGCTGCCTCTAAAGCAGTATTTTCCAACTATAATATGTTCTGACGACGTTCCCAGTCCGAAACCGGCGCCCGATCCGCTGCTGAAGTATATGGAGATGACCGGCGCTGACAAAAGTTCCGTCCTCTACATAGGCGATACACAACATGATATGATCTGCGCAGCGTCCGCCGGAACTGACTCCGCTCTGGCAGTCTGGGGATCTCACGAAAAAAGCGTCCCTGCAGACTATCATCCCAAAACTCCCGAAGAACTTGGCAGACTGTTGTTCTGACACACATGATCATGCGGAGGGCGTGGATTCCCTCCGCATGACTGGATACGCCATTATGCAGTTTTTCTGCCGATCCTTTCATACTTCCCGCATCGTGAGCTGTATCCGCTTTTTCTTCAGATCCACGCTCATCACTTTTACGTCGACAATATCACCCACGCTCACGACTTCAAGCGGGTGTCTGATAAACCGGTCTGTAATCTGGGAAATATGGACCAGACCGTCCTGATGGACGCCGATGTCGACAAAAACGCCGAAATCAATGACATTTCTCACTGTTCCTTTGAGCACCATCCCCTCTTTTAGATCTTTCATCTCAAGGACGTCCGTGCGCAGGATCGGTTTCGGCATCTCGTCTCGCGGATCGCGGGCCGGCTTCTCAAGTTCTTTTACGATATCCCGCAGCGTGATCTCCCCGATATCAAGCTCGTCCGCCAGTTTTGCATAATCTTTGATCGTAAGAGACAGGCCGGCAAGATGACGCCCGGCAATGTCCTCCGTCTCAAATCCCTGTTTCTTGAGCAGTTTCTCCGCAGCATCATAGGACTCCGGATGCACGCCTGTCATGTCAAGCGGATTCTTCCCGCCCTGTATCCTCATGAACCCGGCGCACTGCTCATAAGCTTTCGGCCCCAGTTTGGGCACTTTCAAAAGTTCCCTCCGGTCTGCAAAACGGCCGTTTTCCTCGCGGTACGCCACGATGTTCTTTGCGATCGTGCTGCTGATCCCGGATATATAAGAAAGAAGAGGCGCAGACGCGGTATTCAGGTCCACGCCCACTTTATTTACACAGTCCTCTACCACTCCGCTTAAGGATTCGCCCAGCTTCTTCTGGTTCATATCGTGCTGGTACTGGCCTACGCCGATTGATTTCGGATCGATCTTCACTAGTTCTGCCAGAGGATCCTGGAGCCTCCGCGCGATGGAAGCCGCACTTCTCTGTCCCACGTCAAAGTTCGGAAATTCTTCGCTTGCCAGTTTACTCGCAGAATATACAGACGCCCCTGCCTCATTTACGATCACATACTGCACTTTCTCCTCCGGTATCTCTTTGAGCAGTTCCACGATAAACTGCTCTGACTCCCTCGATGCGGTTCCGTTCCCAAGGGAAATAAGTGAAATGTGGTATTTCGGTATGATCTTCTTGAGCAGATCCTTGCTGGCCTTGATCTTCTGCGGCGTCGTCGGTGCAGTCGGATAAATAACCGTCGTCCCGATCACTTTTCCTGTCGGATCCACTACCGCCAGTTTACAGCCTGTACGGAATGCAGGATCCCAGCCTAACACCACTTTTCCGGCGATCGGCGGCTGCATGAGGAGCTGATGCAGGTTCTTTCCGAACACCTCGATGGCGCCGTCCTCCGCTTTCTCCGTCAGCTCACTGCGTATCTCGCGCTCGATTGCCGGAGCGATCAGCCGGTGATAACTGTCCGCCACCGTCTCTTTTAATACCGGTGCAGTATATGGATTGTCCTTACGTATCGTCTTCTTTTCCAGATAACGCAGGATATCCTCTTCCGGCGCCTCCACTTTCACCGTCAGGAACTTTTCTTTTTCTCCACGGTTTAATGCGAGTATCCTGTGCCCTGCAAGCTTCGATACAGGCTCCTCAAATTCATAATACATCTCATACACCGACTCTGCCTCAGGATCTTTTGCCGCGGAAGTGACTTTTCCCTTTTTCGTCGTAGTCCTGCGGATCCAGCTTCTGTAATCCGCATTATCCGACATGGATTCGGCAATGATGTCTTTCGCCCCTGCGATCGCATCCGCCGCGCTCTTTACGTCCTTTTCTTCTGAGATATACTGCTGTGCCGTATGTTCCAGCGGCTCTTTTGCATCCTGCAGCATGATAAAGACCGCCAGCGGCTCCAGTCCTTTCTCTTTCGCGATCGTAGCCCTTGTCCTTCTCTTCGGGCGGTATGGGCGGTACAGGTCTTCCACCGTCACCTGAGTCTCCGCCGCCAGGATCTGCTGCCTTAGTTCTTCTGTCATCTTCCCCTGCTCTTCGATGCCGGAGATAACCTGTTCTTTTCTCTCCTCAAGATTTCTGAGATATACCAGACGCTCATGCAGCTTTCTCAACTGCTCGTCGTTTAATGATCCGGTAACTTCTTTTCTGTATCTTGAGATAAAAGGGATCGTATTCCCCTCGTCGATCAATTTCACCGCAGCAGCAACCTGCCAGCGTTTTACGCCAAGTTCTTCAGTCAGTTTCTGATTAATGTCCATATGTAAATTATCCTCTCCCAGTATTGCTTCTCCCTTATTCTAACATATTCTGCAGGCAGAAAAAAGCCAATCAACAAACTTAGCGTCGGCATGTTGACATCTCCGCCCGGATTTTGCACAATATTCTATATTCCACAGAGATCCGGCTGTCTGGGTCAGAAGAAAGATCTGTGCCCGCATAAAGACCCGGTGTCTGACAGACAGATAAATAAAGAACAGGAGTTTGATATGGAACGCACAATCACTTATCACATAGACAGCACTTCCGCAGGACTGCGCATTGAACAGTATCTGCGCCGCCGCGGCTATTCCTCCCAGAATCTCACACAGCTTAAGAAGATGCCGGAAAGCATCCTCCTAAACGGTGTATGGTCCTATATGCAAACGTCTCTGAACAGCGGAGATCTCCTGGCCGTTCATATTCAGGAGACAGGATCTTCCCCGAACATCCCTCCCGTACAACTGCCTCTTGATATCGTCTACGAGGACGAGGACGTCATTGTAGTAAACAAGCCTGCCGGGATGCCTGTCCATCCGTCGCTCAACAACTATGAAAACTCTCTTGCCAACGCTCTTATGTGCTACTATCATGAGCAGGAAAAGCCTTTCATCTTCCGGTGTACAAACCGACTGGACCGTGACACTTCCGGGCTGACCGTAGTCGCCAATCATATGGTAAGTTCCAGCATACTCTCCGGGATGGGAGTACGGCATGAGATCACACGGGAATACCTTGCCGTTGTACGCGGATCGCTGACTCCCTCAGACGGAACGATAGACGCTCCCATCGGCAGGACCGGAAGTTCCCTGATCGAGCGGAAGATCGACTTTGAGAAAGGGGAACGTGCAGTCACACACTACCGCGTCCTGGGAGAAAAAAACGGGCACAGCCTTGTCTCCCTCATCCTGGAGACGGGCCGTACCCATCAGATCCGTGTTCACATGAAATATATCGGCCATCCCCTTGTCGGAGACTATCTGTACAATCCCGATACGGAATATATCGACAGGCAGGCGCTGCACTCATACCGCCTGTCATTTTCCCATCCGGTAACGGCAGAGGAAATGGAATTTACAGCTCCGCTGCCGCCGGACATGCGCCATATACTGGACGAATGACGGCGCAGTTCCCATCGTCTCTGCTTTTACACGCTCAGCTTTTTCTCCGCCAGCAGCCCTGACGCGCCGAACAGCGCCAGACATACGACAATGTAGAACACCACATCCCATATATTTAAGTCCACTGCCCCGAAATTTGCTGACGATGCGATTCCCGGGATCTTATTCATCAGATCATAAATCCGCTCTATAGCAAAATTGATAGCAAAGAACAGGATCACGGCAAGGCCTCCCGCAAACTTTGACTTAACGAGCACTGTCCTGGCGAGGATCACCGCAAGAAATCCGGTCATGATGACAAGCGTCCATGCGAGGAAGACCCCAAAAGCTATATATACGAAATCTGTCCATTGGATCCCTCCCTCGACAAATGTCCGGGACATCTTCTGTCCCATCCGTACAAGATCCGCAAGGCCGCCTATTGTCAGAACCGCTCCCGCAACACTCACCCCTACCGCCGCGCAGGATATGCCGAATACGATCAGCATCTGAAGAAACGCCGAAATGAATTTGGCTCCCAGTATCTCCCATATGGATTTCGGAAGCATCCAGAGCATATAGCTCTGCTTTGTCCGCAAATCCCTGTTAAAAACGAGGATGCCTTCAATCCCCACATAAATAAGTACAAACACAGCTCCCATCGACATGATAATGATGCTCAGGCTCATGATCTCATTATTGTCAAACAAGATCCCCGTCCAGAAGCCGGCAAGTGTGACAGCCAGAGCGATAAAAATCGCCACCCTGGATGTCCGCTGTTTTCTAAATTCGTATTTGATCAGTTTACCCATTGTCTTAACTCCTCTCCAATCATCGTCAGATCATTACTCTCATCCGCGTCCTATAAGATATCCGTATAAAGTTCTGTAAGAGACCTGCCGGTCTTCATGCGCTCGGACTCCAGGTTCACTTTATCTGCCAGATGTCCGTCCTTGATAAAGACCGCATACTCGATAAAACTTTCCACCTCCTCCAGCAGATGTGTGGAGATCACAAAAGTATTATCTTCTCCGGCCTCCTCAAGGATCAGGCTGATGATCTCTTCTCTGGCCTTATAGTCGATCCCGTTCAGAGGCTCGTCAAGAAGATACAGTTCCGCCTGTCTCGAAAGCGTGGCCGCCAGTTTCAGCTTGGCGCTCATCCCGCTTGAGAGATTTCTCACTTTCATCTCCGATGACAGCCCCATGCTGCGCGTCGTTTTCCCGTATTTCTCCCGGTCGAAATCCGGAAAGAACGCCTCGTAATATTCCCCTACATCGCCGACTCTCATAAAATCATAGAAAAACGGTTCTGTAGCCATATATGCGATCTTTGCCTTATCGTGCCAGTCAATAGGGTGTCCCTCATACAGGATCTCTCCGCGGCCCGGCTTCGTAAGCCCCGCCACCATCTTCATCCATGTAGTCTTGCCGCTTCCGTTCTCTCCGAGAAGCCCGTAGATCTTCCCTCTCTCCAGGTCCAGCGTCAGATCGGCGACCGCCGCTTTCGATCCGAACCATTTTGTCAGTTCTCTGCACTCAAGCATCATTCTCTCCATCCTCCTTATAATCTGCGATCTGGTCGATAATATCGTCTTTCCTGTATCCGAGCCCGCTCATCTCATGCATAAAATTTGCCAGCAGCTCCGACGCCATCTCTTTTTTCAGATCCTGAAACATATTCTCCTCCTCCGACACGAAAGTTCCAATTCCGCGTCTTGTAAAACAGTAACCCTTAAGTTCCATCTCCCGGTAGATCCGCGCAGCCGTATTCTGGTTGACTTTGTATTCTACAGCCAGATCCCGGCCGGACGGCATCTTCTCCCCGGGCTTTAGTTCCCCTTTCACCATCTTTTTCTTCAGTTCATTGATCACCTGAAGATAGATCGGAGCGCCTGTATTATAATCCATAACATACCTCCTCCCGCCCCGCATGCACAAAACATCTCAGACTCACCGTGTATTAGTGCTATAGTTATATAGTACGCTAGTATTTTATTTTTGTCAACATTTATTTTTTGCAAAAAAATATTGACACTCTCAGAAAAGTATACTATAATAATCTCTGCTGTGGACGAAACAGACAGAACATAGCAAGTGTGCGATTAGCTCAGCTGGATAGAGCGTCTGGCTACGGACCAGAAGGTCGGGAGTTCGAATCTTCTATCGCACGTAGAAAAGAGCATTTCCTGATGAAGTGCTCTTTTTCTTTTACTCCTTTTCACATGTATCTCCTCCGCAGGAGCCTGCGGCCGATTTCCCGCCGCAGCCGAATCGCCCGAAGCGCCAAAAGGCAGGGCGCTTTGCCCTGCCTGCTATAAACATCTATACATATTTCTGCGTGATCTTTATTCTTCCGTATACTTTGCCGACTGCATCTTGATCAGCTCCGCATCGTCAAAATAGTTGATCTTCATGGCCGCCTTTACATCTCTTAGCGTCTCTGCCGCGGCTTTCTCAGCTTTCTCGCTTCCCTTTCTGAGTATCTCATATACAGCCGGGATATCTTTCTGCCACTCTTTCCTGCGCCTGCGGATCGGCTCCAGCTCAGTCTGCAGGACATTGTTCAGGAAGCGCTTTACTTTCATGTCGCCCAGACCGCCTCTCTTATAGTGGTCTTTGAGCTCGTCGAGGTCATTGTACTCCGGCAGGAACTCCGGAAAATACTCCGGCCTGCAGAACGCATCCAGGTACGTAAACACTGTGTTGCCTTCCAGTTTCCCCGGATCCTCGATACGGATATGCGTAGGATCTGTAAACATACTGAATACTTTCTTTTTGATGTCTTCCGGTTCCTCTGACAGATAGATGCAGTTCCCGAGAGATTTGCTCATCTTAGCCTTTCCGTCGGTGCCGGGAAGCCTCATGCACGCCTCATTGTCAGGAAGCAGGATCTTCGGTTCCACAAGAGTCTCCCCGTATACAGAGTTAAACTTGTGCACGATCTCCTTTGTCTGCTCCAGCATCGGCATCTGATCCTCGCCCACAGGCACGACCGTAGCCTTAAACGCTGTGATATCCGCAGCCTGGCTGATCGGATAGGTAAAGAATCCGACCGGGATGCTCGCCTCAAAGTTGCGCATCTGGATCTCAGATTTCACCGTAGGGTTGCGCTGCAGTCTTGACACAGTCACCAGATTCATATAGTAGAACGACAGCTCGCACAGCTCCGGAATCTGTGACTGGATCAGCAGAGTGGATTTTTCCGGATCAAGTCCGCATGCAAGATAATCCAGCGCCACCTCTATAATATTCTGGCGCACTTTCTCCGGATCGTCCGCATTGTCGGTCAGCGCCTGCGCGTCCGCTATCATGATAAATATATCGTCAAAATCTCCTGTATCCTGAAGCTCTACCCGGCGCCTTAAAGAACCCACGTAATGTCCGACATGGAGTTTTCCCGTGGGACGGTCTCCGGTAAGCATGATCTTCTTCATTCTTCTTCCTCCTGATCTTGTTACTTATTACTGATCCGGCCGCCAGCCCCGGCTTGGATCCTACAGCACCGGCCGTTTCTGACGTGCATATTTCGGCATGCGGCGCTTCTGCGGAGCATACACGAACAGGTACAGTACATATGCCATCACGCCGGCTCCCACTGCGTCAAGCACAGAATGCTGCTTAAGAAACATCGTTGCGAGTATAATGAACCCTGCCAGCACATAAGCTCCTATGCACACCCCTCTGCGCTTCTTAAGGGTGTCGCTCTCGCTGATCGCGATACAGGCGCTCAGGGAGTTAAACACATGCAGGCTTGGAAATACATTCGTACACGTATCTGCCCGGTACAATGTCCTCACCATATCCACGAAAATATTATCTCTCTCAAATACGACTGGCCTTAAGTCCTGGCCGTTCGGGAACAGAGTAGATATAACAAGGAATATCGTCATCCCTGTGAACATGAATTTGGCCATTTGATAAAATCCCGGCACGTCTGTAAAGAAAAAATACAGAAAAACCGCAATGATGAACACAAACCACATCAGATACGGAACAATAAAATATTCGATAAACGGAAGCTGCTCATCCAGCCTGGTCTGGATCACATGATAACCCGTGGTCACATGCTTTTCCAGAAGCATGAACCACGGCATATAGATAAAAATATACAAAAACACCCATGCATGTTTATATTTTCCGGCCAGTTCTTTAAATCTGCTCTTTGTTTTCATATAAGATGCCCCTTTGATACGGTTCTGTCCGCTTTCTGTTTCCCCTGCCTGCTTTCGGCAGTTTTTCCTTAATTCGCATCGATTATAGCACGATTTAAAACAGTCAACAACTGTCTTCATAAAACATTTATGAAATCTTTTGAATCTTAAGGATTCCCATCTGTCATATAATCACTTTCAGTCTTTTCTCCATGACGTTCACCGCGATATCCCTCCGCGGAAATCCCGGCTCCCCATCCGTGTGCAGAGGAAGCGCTCTGTCGGCCCGGACTGCCAGCCGCCTGCACTTTATCACCTCTACGCCTTTAAAATATACATGCTTCCCTAAAAATGCCAGGGGCAAAAGGAAAAGTATCCTGGCCAGAGATACGTCGTGCAATACGATGATATCAAGCAGCCCGTCGCCCGCCGAAGCAGACGGACAGAAACAAAAGCCTCCTCCCTCATACGGCAGGTTCATAAAAGCTGCAAAATATGTATTTTTAAATTCTTTCCTGCGTCCGTCCGGAAGCGTAACTTCCAGCCGGACCGGACGGTCCTTTTTCAGCCTGTCAAGAGCGACCACGGCATAGCTCAGTTTTCCGAGACCGATCTTGTTCAGGGCCGCTTTCCACCTTGAAACGCATACCTCATGGCACACGGCAGCGTCAAATCCTATTCCCGCGCTTACGATAAAACGCCTCGTCTTTCCCGCCCTTGTGAGTACTCCGATATCTGTCCGCATCACTTTGTCCGGACGCAGTATACGCTCCAGCGCTGTCGCAGGATCTTTTGGGATGCCCAGCCCGCGGGCGAAATCATTGCTCGATCCGATCGGTATGTATCCCAGTGTGATCTTCTCCAGATCCCGGAGGCCGTTTATGACCTCGTTCACCGTCCCGTCTCCGCCGAGCACCACAAGTGTATGCTCCCGCCCGTCTGCCGTTATACGTTCCGCGATCTTCTCCGCGTGGCGTCTCCGCCTGGTCAGATAGCGCCGATACGGCGTCCGCCGTTTCTTAAGCTCGGGCTCGAGCCTTCTCCAGATCAGCCCGCCCATGCCGGAGCGCGCCTCCGGATTTACGATAAAATGGTACTCTTTTATGTCCGTTTCTCCCTGCATAGTATCTCCTTTCAGCCGGTATGCTCTTTTGCGCCAAGGAGCGCCGCGTCGAGATATTTGCCGAGTGAACGGCTCATATTCCCCTCGAAATCCGCATCACCGTGTTTCACACACCACTCGAACACATTTCCAATGACGATCATCCTGATATCTGTAGTAAATTCGTTTATGCTCACATCGAGCTTCACCACACCTGCTTCCAGCGCCTTTTCCACATAAGTCCTGACCGTCACGATCGGGTAGGGCCGTTCCATGCGGATCGCTGCATTGAGGGCCTGGTTTTTCGTATCATAGTACTCCGCCATGAATTCCACTCCAAGTTCCCGGCAGTATTTCACATAATTCATATACACCCGGATAATGCTTTCTTTCACTTCCGCCACACTTCCCGGCAGTTCCAGCAGGTCCGGATCGATCTTCGGCTGATCTTCGATATAATAAGAAAGCAGGTCGTCCTTTGTCTTAAAATGATGATAAAAGCTTCCGTTAGAAACGCCTGCCTCTTCGCAGATATTTTTGATAGACAACTGCTCGTACCCCTGTTTTTGCAGGATGCGCTTCGCGGCCTGGAATATTTTCTCCCGCGTCTCCTGAGATTTCTGCTGCTGTCTGGAAACTGGTGCTTTTTCACTCATTATTATAGTACTCTCCCGTATTTTCTGACCATAGATCGCACAACACATATTCATTATATCACAGGCGACATTCACTTTCAAGAAAACAGAGCGGACTCTGTAAATCGACAGCTCACAGTTCCGGCAGATATGCGTCAAAGGCAGATGGTATGGCATAGTGTTTGCGTATCTCGCGGATATCTGCAAAGATAATCCCTTTCTCCTCCGCTGTTTCCAGAGACTTCATCTCTTTTTCAAGCTCATCGACAAGCACTTCGTACCCTGTCATATCCCATTCCACATGGCTGAAGATATGCCTTGCCTCTCCGAGCGGCCGGATCCGGACAGGCGTCAGACCGAGACTTTTCCCATGATCGATGACTTCTTCCCTTGTCATAAATCCCGGCACATTCGGAAATTCATACATCCCCGCCAGAAGTCCTTTATCCGGACGTTTTCTGACCGCAGTCTTCTCCTGATCGCGGAAGATGAGTACCGTTCTCTTCTCCTTTCGCCTTGTCTTTGGTTTTGTCTTTACCGGAAATTCTTTCTCGCGTCCCTGCGCATGCGCCAGGCAGACCGACTGTACCGGGCATACGCCGCACCGGGGTTCGCCGTTCGGCAGACATACGACGGCGCCAAGCTCGATAAGTCCCTGATTGAAGTCTCCCGCCGCCTCCGCAGGTATCACTTCTTCAATCTCTGCCTCGATCCTTGCCTTTACAGCCGCTTTTGCGATATCGCCCTCATCTGCTGTTATGCGCGTCACAACACGAAGAACATTCCCGTCCACAGCAGGTTTCGGGATACCATATACAAAAGAGCTTATGGCGCCTGCGGTATAATTCCCGATGCCTTTTAACGACCGTATCTCTTCATATGTATCGGGAAACTCCCCGCCGTATGACTCCATGATCTGGCAGGCCGCCTGTTTCAGGTTGCGCGCCCGGTTATAATATCCAAGTCCTTCCCACAGCTTCAGGAGACGGTCTTCCGGAACCCTGGAGAGTGCCTGCACATCCGGCAGTTCTCTGAGAAACCTCTCATAGTATGGCTTTACCGCTTCCACTCTCGTCTGCTGGAGCATAATTTCCGAGATCCATACCCGATATGCATCTATTCTCCGTCGCCATGGCAGATCCCTTTTATTCTCCCGGAACCAGTCGATCAGCGGCCTTACCGTTTCTTTTAAGAGCGGACTCTCCAGCACCACATCCACCGGCTCCTGTATCTCTATACTTTCCGGTGTCACAATGCAGTCGCTGGCGAGGATACTAACCCCCGCAGCGGCCGCTTTTTTTAGAGCTTCTGCAAACGCCGGGTGCGTATCGGTGTTGGGTGTGAAATAGCGCACGCCGCTCATCTGTATCACGAAAAACACATATGCTTCATATCCGTCTTTCTTTGCCCGGATCAGTTCTTCCAGGTGTTTTACCGCGCGTTCGCTCGGAGCGTCGGGAAAGCGGCACACGCCGTCCTCCTCCAGCGTAACGCCCTTGACTTCGATGAATATCTTTCGCTCTCCCGCTTCCACATACAGATCAAAACGGGAATTTCCGTATGTCGTCTCCGGACGGACAATAGCGGCCTCCCCGAAGAAACTTCCTCCCTCGATCCACTCCCGGACCGCTTTATTCGGTGCCTGGGAGTCCATATTGATAAGTCTGCTCCCTTTGCGTACCGCGATAAGATCCCACTTTGTCTTTCTGGAAGATGCGCTGCACTCCTGAATATAAACAGATGCGCCGGGCGTCAGAAGCTCGGCACATCTTCCCGTATTCTTTACATGAACAGTTTCTCTTTTTCCATTCAGACTGACGTAGGCGATAAAACGATTGGGGCGCTCGATAAAAGACGCTTCCCTGATGTGTTCATAATCCATATTATTTCCTGCTGTCTCCTCTCTTTTATTGCTGCGGTTGTTTCATCCCCACCCGCCATGAAGCCGTATAATGAGACCAACGCCGGGATACAGTCATGATCCCGGCGTTTGGCTTCCCCTGTGGGGATGACATACTCTCTATAATATCTTTGAAAGAAATTCTTTCAGCCGCTCATCTTTCGGATGTCCGAAGAACTCTTCCGGAGGGGCTTCCTCGCGGATCTGCCCGTCGTCCATGAAGATCACTCTCGAAGCCACCTCTCTGGCAAATCCCATCTCGTGTGTCACAACGACCATGGTCATGCCGTCTTTCGCCAGCTTCTTCATCAGGTCGAGCACCTCCCCGACCATCTCCGGATCCAGCGCCGACGTCGGCTCGTCGAAAAGGATCACGTCCGGATTCATGGCAAGCGAGCGGATAATCGCCACTCTCTGCTTCTGGCCTCCGGACAGAGTAGACGGATATGCATCCGCTTTATCGTCCAGTCCGATGCGGCTGAGCAGATCAAGCGCCTGCCCTCTTGCCTCACTTTTGATCTGTTCCTTTGTCGTCGTGATCGGGATCAGTTCCTCCTTGCTGCTGCGAAATACATTTTTGAAGCGGATCATCCGGTTCCTGCGCTTCGCCTTTTTCAGATCCCGGCATCGCAGATAGGCGGGGGCCATCATCACATTCTGGAGCACGGTCTTATTATTGAACAGATTAAAATGCTGAAATACCATACCCATATGACGGCGGTGCACATTGATGTCGACTTTCATATCGGCGATATCAACGCCTTTAAAGATGATGCTGCCCGAAGTCGGATCTTCCATACAGTTCAGACACCGCAGGAACGTACTTTTACCGGAACCTGACGGGCCGAGCACTGCGACGATATCGCCTTTGTTGATGGTGATGTTGATCCCTTTTAAGATCTCAAGATCACCGAAGCTTTTCCTAAGATCAATTACGTCTATCACTCTTCTTCAGGCTCCTTTCCAATATTTTTATGATAGGCGTTTGCGAAACGCCAGAACCCGCATAAATACGGGATTCTTTTTGTTAAAAATTAAAATATCTCCTCAAGGTTTGTGGTACAATAGAATTGCTCAGAAACCATCAACCACCCACCTAAAAGG
>CALWAR010000097.1 GCA_944375765.1 uncultured Mediterraneibacter sp.
AGTACGGACGCAAGATCAGAAGCCCGTATGATCTGGAGCCGGAAGAGGAAGTGCTGATCAGCAGATACGCGAAAGAAAAATGGGATGCGGATTTCGTGTTTGTCACACACTATCCGTCAAGGAAGCGTCCGTTCTATGCAATGGACGATCCGGCAGATCCGACTTATACGCTGAGCTTTGACCTCCTGTTCCGTGGAATGGAAATCACGACGGGAGGACAGCGTATCCATGATTACGAGAGCCTGCTTGCCAAGATGGAACAGCGCGGCATGACAGAAGAAGGAATGGAGCAGTATCTCAGCACGTTCAAATACGGTATGCCGCCTCACGGCGGACTGGGAATCGGACTGGAGCGTCTGACCATGAAACTGACAGGAGACGACAATGTCCGTGAGACTACATTGTTCCCGAGGGATATGAGCAGACTGGAGCCATAAGGCAGTAAGCACGTCAGTGCGGTTTCCCGAATGGCGCGAGCTGAACTGTTACATGCAGATCGAAGAAAGGAGAGACAGTCATGGCAAACAAGATATCAGACGAGACCATCGAGTATGTCGGGATTCTGGCAAAACTCGAGTTATCAGATACAGAAAAAGAAGATGCGAAAGCGGACATGGAGAAGATGCTGGACTACATTGATACACTGAATGAACTGGATACATCAGGAATCGAGCCGATGTCCCATGTATTTCCGGTAAATAATGTATTCCGCGAGGATGTGGTGACAAACGGCGACGGCAGGGAAGAGACACTGGCAAACGCACCGCAGAGAAAAGAGGATACCTTTGAAGTGCCGAGAACAATCGGCTGAGATGAAGCGGATCATGACAGAAAGGCGGCATAGATTATGGAAATATTAGAACTTACAGCCCTTGAGCTGGGAAAAAAGATAAAAGCCGGCGAGATCACGGTGAAAGGAGCCGTTCAGGCGGCGATTGACCGCGCAAAGGAAGCAGAGCCGGTGATCAACAGCTATGTGACACTGGACGAAGCAGGAGCATTTGCACAGGCGGAAGAGGTCCAGAAGAAGATCGATGCAGGCGAACTGACCGGACCTCTGGCGGGCGTGCCGGTTGCGATCAAGGATAACATGTGTATCAAAGGGCAGCTTACGACATGCAGTTCCAAGATACTTTCAAATTTCAAACCAACATATACTGCTGAGGCGGTGGAAAACTTAAAGAAAGCCGGGGCAGTGATCATTGGAAAGACAAACATGGATGAATTTGCCATGGGAAGCACCACAGAGACTTCATATTACGGCCCCACAAGAAATCCGCACAACACAGCGCATGTTCCGGGCGGCTCTTCCGGTGGTTCCTGTGCGGCGGTGGCGGCAGGCGAATGCTTCGGCGCTCTCGGATCGGACACAGGCGGTTCTATCCGGCAGCCCAGTTCATTCTGCGGCGTGGTCGGTCTGAAGCCGACCTACGGAACTGTTTCCAGATACGGACTGATCGCTTACGGCTCTTCACTGGATCAGATCGGACCGGTGGCGAAAGACGTGTCTGACTGTGCGGCATTTCTCGAGGCGGTCGCATCCCACGATCCGAAAGACAGCACATCCATAGACAGAGACGATTATGATTTCACGAGTGCTCTTGAGAATAATGCAAAAGGCCTGAAGATCGGCATACCGAAAGATTATATGGGAGACGGCCTTGATCCGGAAGTAAGACAGGCAGTCCTTCGGGCGGCAAAAGTTCTGGAAGAAAATGGCGCTGTTGTCGAGACGTTTGATCTGGGGCTTGTAAAATATGCCATCCCGGCATATTATACGATCGCTTCTGCGGAGGCAAGCTCGAACCTGGAACGCTTCGACGGCGTGAAATACGGCTATCGGACAGAGGAATACGAGGGACTCCACAACATGTACAAGAAGACCCGTTCAGAAGGTTTCGGCCCGGAAGTAAAACGCCGTATCATGCTTGGTTCATTCGTCCTGAGCTCCGGATATTACGACGCATACTACCTGAAAGCCCTCCGGACAAAAGCATTGATCAAAAAGGAATTCGACAAGGCATTTGAATATTACGATATCATTCTGGGACCGGCAGCGCCGACGACAGCTCCGGAACTGGGCAAGAGTCTGAGCGATCCGCTGAAAATGTATCTGGGAGATATTTATACGATCTCGGTAAACCTTGCCGGACTCCCGGGAATGACAGTTCCGGTAGGAAAGGATAAAAACGGACTGCCCATCGGAATGCAGCTGATCGGAAATGCATTTGAGGAGAAAACGCTGATCCGTGCGGCATACACTTATGAATGTGCGACGGGAAAACAGTATGAGACAATGGCAGATATTATCAAAGCTGCTGACGGCGGTACGAAAGATACCGGTATGGACGCAGCGGATACAGCGGCAGAAAAGGAGGTGCCTGGTCATGGCAAAACAGTATGAGACAGTCATCGGACTTGAAGTCCATATTGAGCTGGCGACAAAGACGAAGATCTTCTGCGGATGCAGCACAGAGTTCGGAAGCGCGCCCAATACCCATACATGCCCGGTGTGTACGGGAATGCCCGGATCACTTCCGGTGCTCAACAAACAGGTGGTAGAGTATGCTATGGCGCTCGGACTTGCCGCAAACTGTAAGATCACACAGGTGTGCAAGTTCGACCGGAAGAATTATTTCTATCCGGACAACCCGCAGAACTACCAGATCTCCCAGCTCTATCTTCCGATCGCGAGAGACGGATATGTGGAGATTGATACACAGACAGGAAAGAAAAAAGTGCGCATCCATGAGATGCATATGGAAGAGGATGCAGGAAAACTGGTCCACGACGAGTGGGATGATACCTCCCTTGTAGATTATAACCGAAGCGGTGTGCCGCTTGTGGAGATCGTCTCCGAACCGGATATGCGCTCTGCTGACGAGGTTATCGCATATCTGGAAAAACTGCGCATGATCGCACAGTATCTGGGTGTGTCAGACTGTAAGCTTCAGGAGGGTTCTATGAGAGCGGATGTGAACCTGTCTGTCCGTGAAGCTGGATCAGAGACCTTCGGTACAAGGACAGAGATGAAGAACCTGAACTCATTTAAGGCTATTGCCCACGCTATTGAGGGAGAGCGCCAGAGACAGATCGAACTCCTTGAAGAAGGAAAGGAAGTCATCCAGGAGACAAGAAGATGGGATGATAATAAAGAGCATTCCTATGCGATGCGTTCCAAGGAGGACGCACAGGATTACCGCTATTTCCCGGAGCCGGATCTTGTGCCAATCGTGATCAGCGACGAGTGGATCGAGGAGGTCAAAGCGCAACAGCCGGAGCTGCGTCCTGAGAAGCTGGAGAGATATAAGAAGGAATTTGACATTCCTGAATACGATGCGGAGCTTATCACAGAGTCCAAGAAAGTGGCAGATCTCTTCGAGGCAACAGTTGAACTGTGCGGGAAACCGAAGAAAGCGGCAAACTGGATCATGGGAGATATGTTCCGCCTGATGAAAGAGAAAGGCATGGAACCGGAAGATCTGAAGTTCTCCCCGGAGCATCTGGCGAAGCTCATTGATATGACAGATGCGGGAACCATCAGTGCCGCTGTCGCAAGAAAAGTCTTTGAACAGATCTTTAACGATGATGTGGATCCGGAGAAATATGTGGAAGAGAACGGACTTAAGACAGTGAACGATGAGGGCGCCATCAAAGAAGCGGTCGAGAAAGTCCTTGCAGATAATCCGCAGGCGGTCGCAGATTATAAGGGAGGCAAGCAGAAAGCTTTCGGAGCGCTCATGGGACAGAGCATGCGTGCACTGAAAGGAAAAGCCGATCCGGCGGCTGTGACAAAAATGATAAAAGAGATGCTGGAGCAGTAACAGTGTAAGCGGTCGCCAGGATCTGGGGCAAGTTGGACTCTGGATCAATGCAGTCGTAAATAAAGAAGAGACAGTCCGGCTGAGATTCAGATTTTTGAAAAACCCGAATCTCAGCCGGATTGTCTCTTCTACACCGACGCTACCATGACTGGAAGAAGACGTTGTCGCCGATGACTACGCCTTCTCTTCCCGAACCATGAGCGTACAGGAAGTAGTAGCAGTCAGAAACGGCCGAAAGCCTTGCGCCGTTGATAGCGTCCTGAGCTACCCGTCTTGAGAGACTTGTAGGACCGCTGGCGAGAACCGAATCCAGACGGCCTGTCCAGACAGGCTCAAACTGTCCGCTCGCATAGACAACGCCTCTGATCGTATTCGGAAAACGCGGACTTTCTACACGGTTCATGATAACAGTTGCGACCGCGAGCAGCGAGTCGTATGACTGATATGCCTCGCACTGGATGATAGATGCCAGCAATGTGACATCATCTGCAGACGCGTTCATCTGCCCGCTGTTTATGATAGAATTATCATATCCGCCCGAACTGTTGGAGGAGCCGTTCCCTGAACTGCCGGATGAACCGTTTCCTGATGAAGCAGAGGTCTGCTGAGCGGCAGCTTCCCGTGCGGCGGCCTCCTGAGCGGCTTTGCGCGCAGCTTCCTCTGCGGCGATCCGTGCAGCCTCTTCCTCTCTTGCTCTCTCAAGCCGTGCCTGTACATCCGCCAGATTCGTAGATGTTGCAGACGCTTTCGCCTGAAGCTCCGCCTGCTGGGACTCAAGCTGTTCCTGCAGATCTGTCATCGAAGCCTGCTGAGTTTCCAGCGTCGCCTGCCGTTCTTCAATCTCTGCATGGATGGCTTGCAGTTCATTAAGAGAATTGCGGTCATATTCGCTCAGATTTTCAATGAAGTCGGCCTTGTTCAGAAAATCTGCCATGCTCTCGGCAGAGAAAAGCATCTCAAGCAGTGTTGCGTTTCCATGTTCGTACATATATTTAATACGAGTCTTCATGTCCTCGTACTGCTTGGCTTCATTCTCTTCCGCTGCTGCCAGCTCGTCAGAGGTGCGGGCGATCTCTCCGTTCAGCATCTCCACCTGCATCTCTGTTGTGGAGATCTGATCGCTCAGGGCGAGAATGTCTTCATTTATTCCCGCCAACTGGCTTTCCAGGGCAGAGGACTGGTTCTCCAGACTGTTGATCTCTTCATTGTCCGCGGATACAGGGAAAACCGAAAGTACGATTGCGAAAGAACACGCCAGTGCAATGCCTGACTGTATCCACCGTTTTTTATTGATCTTCATTCTTATAATCCTTTCTCCGTGTTTGAATCGTTATTAAACAATTATCGGATAATCATTATACTACAAATTGCGTTATTTGGCAAACTCTGATAAAATAAAAAATATATAAAATAGTTACAGTTCAGTTTGCGCCATTCGTAAAACCGCATTTCGCGCTTATTGCGGCTATCGCCGCTGTTTTACTCATTGACAGGCGCTCAGCTCATCAGGAATGGAGCTGAGCGATTCTTATGCAGGCATAAATCGCTCCCGCCCATCCCTGATGGCTGAACTGTCTCTATAATCAGGACGTAATGGAGAAAAGAACATGGAATACAGGATAAAAATGCTGGGGCTTGATCTGGACGGAACACTTTTTAATGACAAAAAGGAAGTCACCCCCCGTACGAGGAAAGCGCTGGAGGCTGCGATCTCGGCGGGAGTCACTGTTCTGGTGGCCACCGGCCGCCCGTGGATGGGCGTGCCTGAGGAACTGAGAGGATTTCCGGGGATGGACTATGCGCTGACGTCAAATGGCGCCCGGATCATCGAGACACGCACGGGAAAGGTGCTGGAGGAGCATCTCATTTCTGTGGAGGCAGCCGCAAAAGCATTGGAAATCTGCGGGAAATATGATATCCTGTCAGAAGTGTATTATGACGGACAGGGGTACGCAGAGGAAAGTAAGATGGCGCTGGTAGAAAAATATCACAAGAATCCGAACATGTGGGAATATATGCGTAAAACGCGGATCCCGGTCGACAGCGTCACACGGATGGTAAAAAGAGAGGGCAGGGCCATGGATAAGGTCCAGGTGCTGTTTGCGGATATGTCGGAGCGCGCCCGGGCCTGGGAAGAACTGTCGGAGGAAAAGTCTCTGGAGCTGGTCAGCTCCCTGGGATATAACATTGAGATCAACGCATCGGGAGTGAATAAGGGGACGGGACTTGTCAGTCTGGGCAGGATGCTCGGGATCCGAAGAGAGGAGATCATGGCCTGCGGAGACGGGGACAACGATATCGTCATGCTCCGGGAAGCGGGGCTTGGCATCGCAATGGCCAACGCAGAAGATCAGGTAAAAGAAGCGGCAGATCATATCACACGGTCGAATGAAGAAGACGGTGTGGCGGAAGCGATCGAGAAATTTGTCCTAAGAGGAGGAAACGATTTATGTTAGATATATTGAAAGCGATCTTGTTTGGTATCGTGGAAGGGATCACAGAATGGCTGCCCATCAGCAGTACCGGGCATATCATCATATTAGACGAACTGATCAGGCTCAGTCAGGGAGAAGCGTTTATGGAGATGTTCGAGGTGGTGATCCAGCTGGGCGCGATCATGGCGGTTGTCGTGATCTACTTCCACAGACTGAATCCTTTCTCGCCGACCAAGACAGAGAAGCAGAAGATGATGACCTGGCAGACGTGGATCAAGGTAGTTATCGGATGCGCGCCTGCAGGGGTGGTCGGCATTCTGCTGAATGACTGGATCAATGAAAAGCTGTATAAATGGCAGGTTGTTGCGGCGACGCTTATTATCTACGGAATCCTTTTCATTATCATCGAGAACTACCAGAAAAGCAGAAAACCGAAAGTGACAAGGATGTCCCAGCTTACTCTGCCGATGATCCTGTTCATAGGCGTGTTCCAGATGCTGGCCATGATACCCGGGACGTCCCGGTCCGGCGCGACGATCGTGAGCGCTCTGATGATCGGCGTATCGAGGAGTCTTGCCGCAGACTATACGTTCTTTCTCGCGATTCCGACCATGTTCGGGGCAAGTCTGGTCAAACTTTATAAATTCGGACTGAATTTTACCGGAATGCAGGTGGTCGTCCTCCTGGTAGGGATGATCGTTTCTTTCGCAGTATCCCTCGTTGCCATCAAGTTCCTGCTCAGGTACATACAGAACAATGATTTTAAAGGGTTCGGGTATTACAGGATCGTCCTCGGCGTTATCGTGATCCTGTTCTTTGGGATCAGATCTATGCTGTGACAGCGTGAGGCATAAATTTACAAAATAGGGTTTGCATTTCCCTGGAAACATGCTAAACTTATGAAGATAATCTGTATGATTATGCAATAATATAGAAGAAAAACGGAGGGATGTAATTATGAGAAAGATACTGGCGGCAGTCTTAACGGCAGCTCTTACTGTCGGAATGATCGTGGGATGCGGCAGCGGCGGGAGCGGCAGCTCCGGCTCCGGCGGAAGCAGCGCCAGGACGGCGAAAGTGATCGATGTGGACCTTACAAGCGAAGAGTATGCTTTTGGCGTTGATCAGACACAGCCGGAGCTTCTGGAGCAGGTGAATACATTCATTGCCAGGATCCAGGAGGACGGAACTCTGGATGAGATTTTTGATAAATATTTCGGCGGCGGCGAGCCGACGCCGGTGGAGTCTGCGGCTCTGGATGACTCCAGGGATCAGCTTGTAGTCGCTACGAACGCGGCTTTTGAACCTTTTGAGTACATGCAAGGCGAGAACTATGTGGGTATTGACATGGAGATCGCAGCGCTGCTCGCAGATGAACTGGGACAGGAGCTTGTGATCCAGAACATGGAGTTCGATGCAGTGTGCCTCTCAGTCGGACAGCAGAAATGTGACATTGCGATGGCAGGTCTTACGGTGACTGAAGAGAGAGAAGAGTACGTAACATTTTCGGACACATATTATCAGGCGTCTCAGCGTCTGATCGTCCCGGGCGACGATACTACATTCGACGATATGACAGATGCAGATTCCGTTGCAGCAGCGCTCGCTGAGCTGGATTCTTCCGTGAAGATCGGAGTACAGCGCGGAACGACAGGCCAGAGCTATGTTGAGGGAAGCGAGGATTTCGGATTTACCGGACTTCAGGCTACATGTCAGCCATATTCAAACGGATCTCTTGCAGTGCAGGATATGCTCAATGGAAATATCGATTATGTGATCATCGACGCGGCTCCGGCAGCGGCGATTACAGAAGCGATCAATGAGATGCAGTAGATTTCTTTTGAGAAAGGGCGGCAATGGGTAATTTTAGTCAGAAGATAGATAAGTTCATAGAGATATTTATAGATCAGAACGGCTATGTGAGAGTAGTACAGGGGCTGCAGAATACGCTTCTCATCGCAGTGTGCGGCCTGCTCATCGGCATCCTGATCGGAACGGTCATCGCGACGGTAAGGGTGCTTCCGAAATACAGAGTGCTCCCGAGAGTATTAAACGGGATCTGCAGCTTTTATGTGGCTCTGTTCCGGGGTACGCCTATGGTAGTGCAGCTCCTTGTGTTTTACTATGTGCTCCTGCCGGTTATCGGCTGGAATATCAGCGGGGTGCAGGTATCCATGCTTGTATTCGGGCTCAACAGCGGCGCCTATATATCGGAGATTATGAGGAGCGGCATCCAGTCCGTCGATTCCGGGCAGATGGAGGCCGGGCGCGCAGTGGGCCTTAGCTTTGGAGCGAGCATGACGAAGATCGTGATCCCCCAGGCGGTGAAGAATATCCTTCCAACGCTGGGGAATGAGTTTATCTCCCTTATCAAGGAGACGTCGGTCGTGAGCTTTGTCGGCGCGGCGGATCTTTATGTGGCGTTTAACTATATAGGAACAAACAATTATGAGTTCATGGTGCCGTATCTGGTGATGGCGCTGATCTATATTGCCCTTGTGCTTGCGATCACCCTGCTCATAAAAATTAGGCGTTTGCGAAACGCAAAAGAAATAGTCAGATAATAGCGGGAATTTCTTATGCTATTCATCTATTTTTCGTTTGCCGCTTTCAAGAAGGGGATGATATAAAAAACAGACTGTCTTGATATGT
>CALWAR010000098.1 GCA_944375765.1 uncultured Mediterraneibacter sp.
TTTATCTGATCCACTTTATCAAAGTCTTTTGTTGCCGCATATTCCTGAACAGCCTGAGGCATTCCGCCCACGATCATATACTGCCGGAACCAGTCAAGCGCTTTTCTATGCATCATCTGTCCCAAAGGCCGTCTCTTTTCAAAACAATTCTCCGCAAGTCCCATCAACGTATCATTTCCCATGGCCCAGAGGAATTCTTCAAAATCCATGGGATACATTTTGATATGACGCTCTTCTGATGGTATTACGATATCCTGCACATTTCTCTTGATAGAAATAAGTGAACCTGTTTCCAGAAAGTGATACCGTCCATCCGCCACAAGATATTTTATTGCAGCTCTCGCACGGGGAAAAAGCTGCACTTCGTCAAAAACGATCAGGGATTCTTTTTCGTACAGCTTTATATTATAATAGGCTGATAGATACATAAAGAAAGTATCCAGATCATTCAGATAATGCTGAAACAGCTCTTTGACCTCATCCGCCGCATTGTTAAAATCTACAATAATATATGATTTATATTCGTTTTTTCCGAACTGATCTGCGATATAGCTTTTTCCTACACGACGCGCCCCATCAATTAAAAGTGCTGTTCTGTCCGCTCCATCCTGCTTCCACTTCAGAAGTTTATCGTAAATTTTTCGCTTCATTTTATTTACTTCCCACGTTTTCGAGATTTTTATATGGCTATTATATCACGTTTTCAAGATTTTTATATCTATTATTTCTCACATTTTCGAGATTTTTTATTAACAAACAAAATGCAACGCAAACCTTTTGCGCTGCATTTTGTTCCATTCAATATATTCCATACACACTGCTTCTTCGCTTACCCTTTCAGCTCTATCGCTTTCTTCGGACAAGCCTCCGCGCAGATTCCACACTCCACGCATTTTTCCTCGTCCAGCTTCCAGACTTTCTCTTTTCTTTCCACGTGGATCGCTTCCTGCGGACATTTCTTCGCGCAGAGCGTACAGTAAACGCACTTCTTCTCATCCAGCGCCGGCTTTCCGCTCCCTGCTGCAGCCGCTTCTTTCTTCTCTTCCTGGGGTTTGGTAAAGGTCTCGCTCTTTTTGATAATATCCGGCTCTGTGTACCCTTTTTCCATAAACAGGCATTTCTTCGGGCATACAATCACGCAGGAGCCGCACTGCACGCAGTCAAAGCGTTCGATCGTCCAAGTCCCGGCTTTCCTGTCCACCTGGATCGCCTGAGAGGGGCATGACCGCATGCACATCCCGCATGTAATACAGTTCTCTATCTCGATCCTGATATGCCCGCGCACTCTGTCCGGGTAATCGACCGGCTGGAAAGGATACTGCGTCGTCGCCGGTTTGCGAAAAAGATTTTTCAACACTCTGCCGGCAAATGCAAACATTCTTGTCTTTTTCATAACTACTGCTCCTTTCCTTTTAACGCTCCGCACAGCTCACGCACGGATCGATCGTCAGGATCAGGATCGGCACATCTGCAAACTGGCAGCCTTTCAGAGTTTCCACCATCGGCGGGATATTGCTCGTCGTAGGTGTGCGCAGGCGGAAACGGTCCAGATATTTCGTTCCGTTTCCTTTTACATAATAAATGGCCTCGCCTCTGGGCTGCTCGATCCGCATGAAATACTCTCCATTCGGATTGCCTTTCACCGGCACGCTGATATCCCCGGCAGGAATCTTGCCGATGGCCTCCCGGATCAGATCGAAAGACTGAAACAGCTCTCTGAGCCTTACCTCGCATCGGCCATAACAGTCCCCGTCGCCTGATGTGATCGGCGTCACAGTCAGATCCTTATATGCTCCGTATCCAAGCAGGCGGGCATCATACTCGACTCCGCTGGCCCGCAGCATCGGCCCCACCGCACCGAGTGCAACAGCCTCCTCCTTTTTCAGGACGCCGGCACCTTTCAGACGGTTCTGTACGGAATAGTCCTGCAGGAATGTGTCTACCACAGGTTTCATATCCCTCTCCATATCCCTGACTGTTTCCAACAGATGCTGCAGCATAGCGCCGTCCATATCTTTCTGGACGCCTCCCACCTGATTGACCGAGTGGATGATCCTGCCGCCTGCCGTCTCATCAAACATGTCCAGGACTTTCTCGCGTATCCGCCAGCTTTCCATAAAAAGACTCTCAAATCCCATAGCGTCCGCCAGCAACCCGAGCCAGAGCAGATGGCTGTGGATGCGGCTCATCTCCACCCATATCGCGCGCAGATATTCAGCCCTCCTGGGAACCTCGATCCCCATCACTTCCTCTACCGCCATACAGTACCCCAGCCCGTGCCCGCAGCTACAGATACCGCAGATCCGCTCCGCAATGTAGCAATATTGTTTAAAGTCTCTCATATCCACTAATTTCTCAAGGCCCCTGTGGATATATCCGATACTCGGAACCGCCTGCACTACCGTCTCGTCCTCCAGGACAAGATCCAGATGGACCGGCTCCGGAAGCACAGGATGCTGAGGGCCAAAAGGTACGATACTTCTCTTTGCCATCTTTCTACTCCTTTTTCTTAAACGGTGTCTCAACGTCGAGCCGGTAAAGCTTCTCCTTATAGTCCGGCTTGATCGTCCTGATCTTCACACCGAACAGTTCCTGCGCCTCATTCTCCTGCAGAAATGCACAGGGATAGATCTGCGTGATGCTGGCGACTTCCTCGTCTTCTTCCACTTCCAGACGAAGCGTTACCATATCATATCTCAGGCAGAAAGAATAACTCAGCTCGTATCCGCCCTCAATACAGGATGCACAGATCTGGACAAGCCTCCAGTTCTCTGTCTTCATATGCACGATAGCCGGAAAGAATTCTGCTGCAGTGATCTTCCTGATCTCATTTTTATACTCCATCACTGTCACCTCCCGTCTTTCGTCATAGCCGCCTGTTTCGCATCGAGTATGCTCAGAGCCTTGACAACTCCGTCTATAATGGACTCCGGACGCGCGGCGCAGCCCGGCACATATACGTCGACCGGGATCACAGTGTCTATCCCGCCTTTGATATTGTAGCATTGTTTAAATACACCGCCCGTACATGCACAGATCCCGACTGCAACCACCACTTTTGGTTCCGCCATCTGACTGTAAATCTGCTTTACCACACTCTCACTCTGGCTGTTCACACCACCTGTGATCAGCAGAATATCCGCCTGAAAGGGATCTCCCGTATTAATGATACCGAAACGTTCGATATCATATTTCGGTGTAAGACAGTCGAGGACTTCGATGTCACATCCATTGCAGCTGCTGGCGTCATAGTGGAGCAGCCACGGTGATTTTGATACTTTATTTATAATTTATCTGCCTCCTGCTCACTTGTCCAACATCAGGATCAATATATTTACTCCACCGGCTACCAGTGTCACCACCCAGCAGCTGTAGAGAAGCGTCTTCCATTTTACACGGGCGCTGATATTGTCCCACAGCGTCTCCATAAAGAAGATCACCGCACAGACCAGAAGCGCCGCGATCCAACTCCACCATGTACTGTTGATAAAGAAAAGGCAGAAGATTCCGAACAGCAGTACCTTTTCATAATATTCAGCTATATTCATAATGGCAAGCGTAGTGCCTGACATTTCTGTAGTCAGCCCTTTTACCATCTCCTGATGAGCATGATGGCTCGTGGAAAGATCGAAAGGCGATTTTCTGAATTTGATCGCCGCCGTAAACATAAACCCGACCAGAAGCCCCGGCATCCAAAGAACCGCGCTCGTATCTGCGCGGATGATATCCGACACCTGGAAAGAACCTGTCGTCAGATAGAAACCTACCGCGATAAGGAGCGTCAGAGGCTCGTAAGCCATCATCTGGAGCATCTCCCTGCTGGCCCCCATATTCGCGTAGGGCGAGGAATCGCTGGACGCCGCCATGATAAGGAACATATCCGCAGTACTTAATATAAAGAGCACCATCAGAAGATCCGCTCCGTAGAACAACATGCATCCCGCGATCATCAGGATCACCAGGTAACTCAGGTTCAGGAGGAGCTGGACGTTGTTGACTGCGATCATCTCTTTAGCGAAGAGCTTGCCAAGGTCATAAAACGGCTGGAGGATGCCGGGGCCTTTTCTGCGCTGCATCCTCGCGCTGATGACGCGGTCCACGCCGTCCAGCAGGCAGCCGAGGAAAGGCGCCAGGATCAGGTAAGCCAGTACAAAAACAATTCTCACCATGACACACCTCCTATTACAAGGCAGAAACCGACAACGAGTACAGCCGCCGCCATGATGATCGACGGTATCCTCAGATGCCTGCGCCCGAATTCAAAGCGCAGATACCAGTTGCTCAAATACAGATGCTCTTTCTTTCCATAACTGTTCATAAAGAAGCGGTTGTCTCCCTCGTTGATACCGTTCATATAGATCGGCACAATCTCTCTGTGCGACCGTCTGCTGATAAAGAACATCGCGATCGGAACGATAAAGATGGAGACGAGCATGATCGCCATTGTCGTGAGCACACTCATGGAAAGTACATCCGTAGAATTGCCGAACAGTTCTCTCACGATCGGATTTACCACCCATACAGCCACCAGCGGAAGAAGCAGACAGAGCAGGAGCATCACTGCCACATGAAAGAACATGGACACATATTCATCCCTGCGGGTGACGTCTTTTACTTTCTGCCTCGGTATATGGTAACAGAGCAGCTTGGCCAGCCACTTTGTCCAGTAGAACATAGTCGTGGCGCTGCCGTATGCGATAAAGAGCACCAGCACTACATTGCCCGAATCCACGAATGACTTGAGAGCCACCCATTTGGAAATGAGCATCCCAAACGGCGCCAGATACATGCCCGCGATCCCGATGCCCATGATATAAGCAAGCCGCGGAACTGTTATGATCAGGCCGTGCATGTCCTCGATATCTCTGGAGCCCAGTGTGTTCTCCGCAGCCCCCACGGACTGGAACAGCATAGACTTGCTGACCGCGTGGAAGATCATAAGGAAAATGGCAGCCCATACCGTCTCCTCCACACCGATACCGGAACAGGCGACGATCAGCCCCAGGTTCGATATGGTGGAAAATGCCAGTACTTTCTTGGCGTCGTTCTGTGCGATCGCCATCATACTCGCCATGATAAATGTAAGACCGCCGATGCTCGAGACGATGATACCCACAAGATTTCCCTCAAGCGCCGGCGAGATACGGATCAGCAGGTATACGCCCGCCTTGACCATCGTCGCACTGTGCAGCAGCGCGCTTGACGGCGTCGGCGCCACCATGGCCCCCAGAAGCCACGTAGAGAACGGGAGCTGCGCAGACTTTGTCAGTCCTGCAAGGGACAGGCACATCAACGGCAGTAATGCCCCGATATTCACTACTTCGAGAAGCTGGAGCGTCCCGTGCATCTGCGCCATCAGCGCGATGGCCACGGCAAATCCCAGACCCCCCAGCAGATTCATCCATAAAGCGCAGAAGCTGTTATTGACAGCCTCATCCGAACGCGTATATCCGATCATCAAAAATGAGATAACGCTTGTGATCTCCCAGAAGAAATAGATCCAGATCAGATTCTGTGAGAGCACCAGTCCGAACATTGCGGCCAGAAACAAAAACAGCATGGAGAAAAAGAACGGCTGCCGGTCTTTCACATCTTTATGATGCGCGTGGTAGCCTTTCATGTACCCCACAGTATAAATGCAGATAAAACCTCCGATAAAAGCAATGATGATGCACATCAGGATCGTCAGCCAGTCCACCATCATGTGCGGCCCCTCTTTCACATCCACAGTAAACTCCGTGTACAGCACGATCGCTGTCTGCGCAACAGACAGAATGATCGGAAGTACTTTTCCGTATTTTACACTCAGGCCGATGATCAGGCACATCAGAAAAATATCTCCCGCTATCATCAGGTGATCGATCAGTTCTGTCTCAGGATATAGCATCCATATCTGTGCCCCGCCGGTGATCCAGCGGACGATAAATATAACCGTGGTGAGCATAACGATACCGGCTCCTGCATAGACGGCGTATCCCCTGGCCTTTTCGTTTCGGACAAGCTGGAACAGCACTGCCAGCACTGCCGGAATCCCGATCAGTAATGGTATCATTATCGTCATCCTCCTTTCACTCACTCTCATTTGTATATTGTATGTCAACGGCATGCGCTTAAAAGGCCTGTCTCAGGCATGCCGGAGCATAAAAAAACCATCATATCTATTTATAATCCCGATTCGACTTTTTTACAATAGTTGAATGCGATTTTTTTATGTCATTCTGTAAAAAATATGCTAAAATGAGCATTGGACGATTATTTTTTACAGGAGGCTCCGCCATGCATGAACTGAGCATAACCGAACATCTTCTTGACGACTGTATACGGGAAGCGCAGGCCCGGCATGCATCCAGGATCCGCGTCATCCGTCTGTGCATCGGTCAGCTCCGCGGGATCGTTCCCGACTGCATCCAGATCTATCTGGACATGCTCGCAAAAGGCACGATCGCAGAAGGCGCCCGCATCGAGTCGGAGACTCCCCCGGTCCGTATACACTGTACGGACTGCGGGAAAGACGGGGAGATCACTCCGCATCATCTGATGTGCCCGCACTGCGGGAGTATAAGGCTGAAACTCCTGTCCGGCAAAGAATTTTACATCAAAAGTTTGGAGGTAGATATCGATGGAGATAAAGGTACTGCATCAGGTAATGGACTGGAATGAAGATGTAAGCGAAGAAGTAAAAAAAACTCTTTCCGCTCATCACATCTGTATGATCAACGTGATGGGCAGTCCGGGCGCGGGGAAAACAAGCCTTATTACTTCCCTGATTGGCAGATTAAAGGACGACTGGCGTATCGGCGTCATTGAGGGCGATATCGCCGGACAGGTGGATGCGGAACGCATCGCCGCCCTCGGTATCCCTGCCGTCCAGCTCAACACGGACGGCGCATGTCATATAGAGGCCATGAGCATACAGCGCATTCTGCCCGGGCTCCCTCTGGATGATCTGGATGTTATCTTCGTGGAGAATATCGGGAATCTTGTATGCCCCGCTGAGTTCCGCATCGGAGAGGCTCTCCGCATCACAATCTTAAGCATCCCCGAGGGAGATGATAAAGTAGAAAAATATCCCCTCATGTTCACGGATACAGACTGCCTCGTTCTCAGTAAATACGATATGATGCCTTACTTTGATTTTGACGAAAGCCGGGTACGCGCTAACTACGGGACTGTAAATCCCGGCGCTCCTCTTTTGAGGATCAGCAGCCGGACCGGAGACGGCATACAGGAGCTTTCGGACTTCATTGCGGAGCATATCAGGAAAACACAGTTATGAAAGAGAGCCGCAGCCGTATCCATATTCAGATAGAAGGGATCGTACAGGGAGTGGGGTTCCGGCCGTTTCTTCACCGGCTTGCAGCAAAGTATCACATCTGCGGCTGGGCACGCAACACTTCCGCAGGTCTGGAGGGCGTCCTGGAGGGAGAGCCGGAAGAGCTGGAACGTTTCATCGAGGATCTGAAATCTTCCCCGCCGCCCATGGCGCAGATTGAAACAGTCCGGCTAGAAAATGCCGACTCTTCTTCGGATCCGACGCAGCGGCCCGGAACTTTCGACCGTTTTACAATACGCGACAGCCGCATAAGAACCGGCGCGACTCTCATTTCTCCTGATATCGCCATGTGTCCGGAATGTGAAGCCGAACTCTGCACCCCCTCGGACCGCAGGTATCGGTATCCGTTTATCAACTGTACGAACTGTGGGCCAAGGTATACCATTATCGAGGCGCTTCCCTATGACCGGGAGCGGACAGTGATGAGGGATTTTCCCATGTGCAGCGCCTGTGAGAATGAATACAGTGATATCCCTGACCGGAGATATCACGCTCAGCCGGACTGCTGCCCGGAATGCGGACCGGCCGTCTTCTATATCGAGTCGTCCAAACAGCCGGTATATTCCTCTGCGCCAATCGACTCTTCTCTGACTGTCAGCGGCGACGATGCATTCCGCCGCTCTCAGGAGCTTCTTTCAGGCGGCGGTATCCTTGCAGTCAAGGGCATCGGCGGCATCCATCTTGCCTGTAATGCTCTGGATCCCGATGCAATCCGCAGACTGCGCACGCGCAAGCACAGAGCAGAGAAGCCTCTGGCCGTTATGTGCCGTTCTCCTGAAACGGCACGCCGGATCTGCGCTGTCACTTCCGCAGAGGAAAGACTTCTGACAGATCCTGCCCGCCCCATCATTCTCCTGGCCAAAAAGAGACACGGTATTGACGGGCAGACAGCCCGTGCGCTCGACAGGCTCAGTTTCAGTCCGAGACTCGGCGTGATGCTGCCTTACACCCCTCTCCATACGCTTCTGCTCGACGGCGCTTACGGCGGACCGGATGTTCTCGTCATGACGAGCGCTAATCTTCCCGGCTGCCCTGTATTAACAGACAATGAAACGGCACTGGCTTCCCTCGCGGACGCAGCGGACGGTTTTCTTCTTCACAACCGCAGGATCGCCAACCGGTGCGACGACTCCCTGATCGCAGAGTGGAAAGGATGCCCCTATTTCTTTCGCAGGAGCCGGGGATATGCTCCTCGCCCTCTGAACCAGAGGGTATCAGAATCCGGCGGGTGCACTGACAATGAACAGTATGACAATATAGGAGGCATCTTTGCAATGGGCGCGGAACAAAAAGCAGCCTTTGCGCTCGGAAAGGGTTCCCATGTCTTTCTCAGCCCTTACATCGGCGATCTGAAAAATGCCGGGACTTTAGAGCATTACACGAAAACACTGGAGACATATGGGCGGCTCTTCAGCGTTAGCCCCTCCCTGTATGTCTGCGATCTCCACCCGGATTACCTGTCCACTCAGGAAGCGAAACGCCGGGCCGCATCAGACTCTCTCCCTCTCCTGCAGGTTCAGCATCACTGGGCGCATATGGCGTCCTGTATGGCGGACAACGGACTGGAGGACCCCTGCTTTGGGATCATCTGGGACGGAACCGGACTCGGGACAGACGGGAATATATGGGGCGGAGAATTTCTGACCGGAAGCCTCGACTCTTTCTTACGCACCGGCACTGTCCGTCCGGTGCGCCTGCCCGGCGGCGACCGGGCCGTCCGTGAGATCGGCAGGATCGCACTGTCGCTTCTGCTGGATGCAGGTATCCGGAACTCCGCGCTCGTTCCTCTTCCGGAAGAAAAGTACCGGATGTTATCCGGTCTGATGGACGCATCCCCTCAGTCTGCTCCGGGCGCCAGCAGTATCGGCCGCCTGTTTGACGGCGTCTGCTCGCTCATCCTTGAGCGCTGTGAGGTCGGATATGAGGGAGAGGGCGCCGCCCTCGTGGAATCCCTCTCTCCTGTGGAAACACCGGAACAGCTCATACCGGAAGCAGAGGCAGGGCGGAGGATTTCCTCTGCTCTTGAAGAACTTGCCTGGCCGATCTCGTTTTACAAAGAACACGGCATACGTGTCTTTGATACCCGCCCCCTGGTGCGCAGCCTTGTAAAAGGCCTGTGCGACAAAGAGGACGGCGGTGTCCTGGCTCTGCGCTTCATGTCGACTCTTGTCTGCATGGCGGCGGACCAATGCCGCGCTCTGAACCCTGGCCGTCTCCCGGTCGTTCTCTCAGGCGGCGTCTTCCTGAACCGCTTTCTCCTGCACGGCGTGACTGCCCTGCTGGAAGAAGACGGATTTGCAGTATATACCCATCGGCAGGTATCCCCAAACGATGAGGGCGTGGCCCTGGGCCAGCTCGCCATTGCCCGCCGCAAAAATGAACAGCCTGAAAATCGGATAAAAAAGGAGGAAACTTATGTGTCTGGCAATGCCTATGAAGATCAGTAAAATAGACGGTCCCCTGGCTCAGTGCGAGGCAGGGGGCCTGACGCAGGATATACGCATCGACTTTATCACAGACCCACAGCCCGGCGACTACGTTATGGTACACGCCGGATTTGCCATTGAAAAAATGACGGAAGAAGAAGCGCTTGAAAACATAGAACTTCTGGAGGCTATCAAACATGCTTTATGACAGCTATTTTAAAAATCCGAAAGACGTACCTCTTCTGCTTGATAAGATCCGGGAATACAGCGATAAGACCGGCCCCGTCCGCCTGATGGAGGTCTGTGGCACACACACCATGGCGATCGCCCGCAGCGGGATCAAAAGCATCCTCCCAGATAGTGTACAGCTCCTCTCGGGCCCCGGATGCCCGGTCTGTGTCACACCTCCGAATATGATCGATACGATCCTGGATCTGTCGCAGAGACCGGGGATGCTGATCGCAAGTTACGGCGATCTTCTGAGAGTTCCCGGTTCCAGACCGGGCGACAGCCTGATCTCCAGGCGGGCCGCCGGCGGCAGAGTCGAGTCTGTCTACTCACCGATGGACGCACTCAGGCTCGCTGAAGAGTATCCGGAAACAGAGGTCGTCTTTCTCGGAGTCGGGTTTGAAACGACAGCCCCGGGAACCGCCGCATGTGTCCTTGAGGCTGCTTCCCGTAAGCTGAAAAACTTCTCCGTGCTCTGCATGCTAAAAAGAACCGAACCGGCGCTCCGCTCCCTGATCGAGTCGGAAGACTTTGCAGTAAGCGGCTTTCTCTGTCCCGGACATGTCGCCGCCGTTATCGGCGCGGCCGGTTTTTCTTTTCTCCCGAACGATTATCATCTGCCGGGCGTAGTAAGCGGTTTTGAACCCGGCGACCTGCTCTATTCTATCCTTGCGCTCACAAAGATGCTTGCGCAGGGAACGCCAGGGCTAAAAAACGAATATACCCGCCTTGTGCGTCAGGACGGCAATCACGCCGCCCTCTCTCTCATGGATAAAGCGCTTTGTCCGGGTCCGTCAGACTGGCGCGGCCTGGGCCATATCCCTGACAGCGGATATATGCTCCGGGAAAAGTATGCGCCGTGGGACGCCGTGAAAAAGTTCTCTCTTGTGCCGGCTGATGAAAAAACGCTGCCGGGCTGCTGCTGCGCTCAGATCATTCGGGGAGTTATGCGCCCTGCCGACTGTTCGCTTTTTAAAAAAGTATGCTCGCCCGACAATCCCGCCGGACCCTGTATGGTTTCCGGCGAGGGCGCCTGCGCCGCCGCTTATCAGTATGGATAGAGATCGGTAAATATAAACAAAACAGAGGTATCTACAATGACAGACAGAATAACAGATGACAAGATCACACTCGACTATGGCAGCGGAGGGCAGAAGACTTCCGAACTGATCGGATCCATCCTGCTTCCTGCTTTTGACAATAAAGCCCTGGCCCGGCTCGGAGACGGGGCTGTCCTCGACGGCAGCGAAAAGCTCGTGTTCTCGACAGACAGCTTCGTCGTCTCTCCATGGAAGTTCCCCGGCGGTGACATCGGCCGTCTCTCCGTCTGCGGAACAGTAAACGATCTGTGCATGGCGGGCGGGATCCCTAAATATCTCAGTCTTTCTCTGATACTGGAAGAAGGCTTTTCTTTTTCTGATCTCAGGAACATTGTATCCTCGATCGCAGAGGAGGCAAGATCCGTCGGCGTATCCATCGTCACAGGAGACACAAAAGTTGTGGACTCAGGCAAAGGCGACGGGATCTACATCAACACAGCAGGCATTGGTTTCCAGAGAACCGTCCTCCCCGGGAGATCCGCCATACGGCCCGGAGATGCCGTTCTTATCAGCGGCAGTATCGGCTGCCACGGAGCCGCTGTCATGATGGCGCGGTCCGGGCTGCTGCATGAGGGCAGCCCTCTTATTTCCGACTGCCAGCCGCTTCACAGGATCAGTGCAGCAGCTCTGCGTGCAGCGGGCGAACACAAAGCAGCTCCCTCGCCGATCCGCATCCTCCGCGATCCTACCAGAGGCGGAGTTGCCACAACGCTCAATGAATTCACAGACCAGATGCCTTTCTCCATCGAACTGGAGGAAGCATCTCTGCCCATCGATCCCGCAGTAGAAGCTGCATGCGACATGCTCGGGCTGGATCCTCTGTACTGCGCCTGTGAGGGGCGGATGCTGGTCGTCTGCGCTCCGCAGGCGGCCGGGGATATCCTCCGCGCAGTACGCGAAGTTCCCGGAGGCGAGCACGCGGCTCAGATCGGCACTGTCACAGAAGACATGCCCGGCAGAATCCTGCTGAGAACACCCATCGGCGGAAAAAGAATCCTCGCCAGGCTGACCGGCATGCAGCTCCCGAGAATATGCTGAATCGGAAGCTAAAAGGGCGGCGCCTCTTCTCCGAGACGCCGCCTTTTCATTATACGCGGATGAAAAAGAATTTCCCGCTATATTTTTGTTTTATTCGCAGGGTGGAGTCCGTAAACGCCGTAAGTCACTCCATAATTCCTACTGAAGCTCTTGGACTCCGCAAACAGCGGATCGTAAGCACGGCCGTTGATCTCTACCCATGAATGCGATGTATCGTCGCAGATATAGACAGTCTCATATCCGCACTCGTGAGCAAGGAATGCAAAGGCACATGCATCTGATACGCAGCAGCCGTTTCCTCTCTCGAAATGATCGTTTGCAAAAAGCATTTCCCATCCGGCTTTCTGTCTTGCAACTTTCAGAGTACGGTATCTCTTATACGGCTGTCTCATAACCCAGTTGAAGCACTTTCTCAGCTTCGTTTCCCTGCTGTCCGATGTATTCGTCACAGATTCCATGATCGACCGCGCTTTGATCATCGTACGGATCTTCTCGTTGTTATACGTGGAAGATACCGCGGAGCCGTCGCTGTTCAGACGGATCCCGTCCACTGTGCGGCCTCTTACCTGAGCACCGGTGTTACGGTCAAAATAATAGTATTTCCCGCCAAGTTTCTGCCAGCCACGGTAATTGCTCGTGCACCGCCCGTCTATGAACGTATAGCTCACTCCGTCGATCGCTTTCTTTCCGCTGAAAGAGAAGTTCACCTTTCCATCCTCGATCAGCCATGTACCGTTGTCATTTGTCCCAAGGCCATTATAGTTTTTATTAACTTTTCCCCTGCTGACATACCACCATGCGTTCGTTCCGTCCACACGGCCTTTGACCACTGTGGTAGCTCCAAACTGGACTTTTCCGCCTTTGCAGTACCACCAGCCGTTCCTGTTCCGGGCGAGCCCGTTAAAGTTGAAATTCACTTTGCCGTTCTCAATGCGCCACCAGCCCTTAGAATTTTTCTCCACGCTGTTGCAGTTAAAATTCACTTTGCCGTTTTCAATGCGCCACCACCCCTTAGAGTTTTTCGCCACTGTATTGCTGAATGATACTTTGCTTCCCCTTACATACCACCAGCCGCTGCTGCCGTTTACGGTTCCTTTCACGACGCTGTTTACGCGGAAACTCACTTTACCGTCCTGGCAGTACCACCATCCGTTTCTGTTCTGCCCGAATCCGTCATAGCTGAAATTCACCCGGCCGTTATCGATATACCACCATCCGTTCTCATTCTTTGCTACGGTGTCCGTAAACAGCACCTGGCTTCTTCTTACATACCACCAGCCATTCCTGCCATCCACACGTCCTTTCATAACTGTGGTCTTATTGAACTTTACCTTACCGTTCTCGCAGTACCACCAGCCGTTCTCATTTTCGGCGAATCCGGTAAAGCCAAAGTCTACCTTTCCTCCCCGGCAGCGCCACCATCCGTTATTGTTTTTCGCAATGCCATTATAATTAAAATCTACGCGGCCGTTCGTGACTTTCCACCAGCCGTTGGAATTTTTCGCTACAGTGTTGGCGCCAAAATCAGCCTTTCCGTTCCTCACATACCACCACTCGCCGTTTGAACCCGACACATTCGTAACTTTGACGATGTCCTGGAGATTCCTGTTCCATACGCCGCGCACTACATAATAGTATTCGTCGTCCACGGGAATAAATCCGGTTCCTGTAAATGCCTTTCCTGTCGCCCGATCCACCAGACTGCTGCCGCTCAGATAATACCCTGTCTGCGGCTCCTGTGGCTTTGTGTTTTCTCCGCCTGTTCCTCCATCGTCATTTCCTCCTCCGCTGCTTTCCGGCTCTTCCTCTGCAGCGTCACTTTCATCTGTAATCGTCTGACCGTCGCTCCAGGCTTCTGTCTCCGGCAATTGTCCATCCTCTGCTGCCGGATTCTCTCCTGTGGCATAAACTCTCTGTGAGACAGGCGCCACTGCTACAGACAACATGACCAGAACAATTGAGAGTATCATTCTCTGTACAAAACGTTTCATTTTCATCTTCCTTCCCCATTTCCTGTTCTGCATCTCATGATGCGCGATCTGCCGCCGGACAAGCACGGCAGCAGATGATCATAAACTCTATATATCTGTTAATATGGCACTTCTTCCATAGAACCGTCCGAATAGGTGATCACTTTGATTCCGTGTCCCGATCCGTCGCAATCGTCATAGTATTCTGTCGACAGGACTGTTCTCCCTCCTGAGGAACCGCCGGATGAACCACCTGACGAGCCGCCGGATGAACCGCTGGACTGCTGCCTCGTACCCTGCACGATGATCTCGTTCACCGGATCTTTAGTCACGTTTTCGCTGACAGCCTCTCTGCTCTCCTCTTTGCCATCCACATAAGTAATCCTGTAAGTGACGTCTTTGGAACCGCTTGATCCCGACTGTTTGACCTGCGTTGTTCCTGCCGCAAGGCTGCCTGAACTCTGCGTCTCAGTAGAATAAGGGATCTCCTCGGTGACAGTCTCTTCTTTGATCTCCACTCTCTGAACTGCGACTTTCATGCCGTCTGTGATCGCTTCTGTCTTTTCAGGCGTTACCCTGTCATTCTCTCCGAGTGTAACGCCCTGCTCTGTCAGGAGCTCTTCTACTGTCTTTGCGCTGGTATATACAGCGTTGCTCTTGCCGTCCGCCGTCAGTTGTACAGCCGGCTGCTGTACGACTGTGATCGTCATCCCGTCGGTTACATACTCCTCTTCTCCTGCATCGAGGATCTGACCTTCCTCAAGAGTGATCCCGGCTTCTTTTACCGCATCTGCCACTGTCCCGCCTACACACTCTACCGGGTACTCCGTTCCGTCTGCACCGACAATGGTTACTGCGGCGTATCTGTTGACCACGATCTCCATGTCATTGCTGACTTTTTCGTCTAACCCGGGATTTGTCTCGTCCTGCTCTCCCAGTGTGATCTCAGCCTCTTCAAGGACGTCCTGCACTGATTGTGTTGTGTTCGCCGTCACCTCGGTTGTCTCATTCATATCCCGGATCGTGACCGTACACGCTTCACCGCATCCGGTCATCAGGAATGTCAGCAGACAAGCCAGCATGGAGATCAGCACTACTTTTCCAATTTTTGTGTTCTTTTTCATCTGTAATTCCTCCTTAAATCATTCCGGCACTTTTTCCGGTATCCCCGTTTATAGTTCCATGATCATTTCATCGAACATCCAGCCAAATATCCGGAGCTTTTTGCTCCTCGCCGTATCAGTTTCCGGCCGTCTCTTTGCTGACGTCCATCTGCTGATCCAGCACCATGACTACGTCGCCGTCAGCATTCTCAGTAAACACTCTGACCTGAAATGTCCCGTCCGGGATCTGCGCTGTATTCAAATACATCAGGTATCCGTTGTCTGATCCTGTTTCAGGGTCTGTCACTGTGTATGCCTCATAGACGTTTGACGTCCCGCCGGCAGTAACCTCAACATAGACATTTGTTTCCGCGCTGAAAACGCTCTCGTCGATCTGTCCAAAGATGCACAGATAATCCGGCCGCAGATCCGACAGAAACGCCTCTGCCGTTGTATTTGTTTCCTCCTGTGCGGCGCTGTAGACGTCCACATCGCCTGCATACGGCGCTTCCATCACCGGAGGCCCGGAAGAGTAATCTCCTCTGGCGAACTGTCCGAACCGCTCCAGATTACGCTCCACGATCTCAAACAGCACCATATCGGGCTGACATGTGGCAATGCGCGAATCCAGATGGTATACCGTATCCCTGGAGAAAGCCGCCTGTCCATACTCTTCCGCAATCAGAGGCGACAGAGTATTTCCGAAAGAATCCCGGAACATCAGCAGGCTTCCGCTTTTTCCGGGAGATTCTGTCTGGATCCAGACATCCTCCCAGCTCTCTGTGTCCGTCACATAAGAAAACTGACTGTCGTATTCATATTGATAGTCCCACTCCGGCTTCGCGGCTATGGAATAAAGAGAAATTCCTAAATCTCCCTTTTCTGTTTTTGTCCTGGTAATCGGGACGCCTGAAAGATCGTCGTGTTCTTTTCCCAGAGCATCCAGGATCGTGTTGTACGCCAGGACAGCGCCTTTTTTGTTCCAGTGGGAATCCTGGGCCCGGTACAGCACGTCGCTCTGCTGCCCGAACGGTCCGTACAGATCGATATACCGGACTGACAACTGCTCCAGAAACGGAACCACCTTTTCTCTGTTGTTCGTATCACTGGCTTTCACCCGGTAATAATACGGCATGTGCTCATCATAGAGAGAATTCTTATTGGGCGCGATCGTAAACGCAAAGCCGATCCTTTCCTGCGTCATTTTATCCTGTACGATCCTCAGGTTATTTGCGATATTATATGCGCCCCGCTCTGTGACTACGTTCTGGCCGAGATAATCATCCAGTGAATCTGTGTAATAGAGCCAGTCGTCCGTCCCCACCAGCACCGTGTCCGTAGATGACTGGCCAAAAACATTCCCCATCACCAGGGCGTCAGCAGCCACGAGCTGATTTCTGAGTGCAAAATGATCTTCAAAGTAAGTCCCCGCCTCCGGCAGAAAATTTACGTTGAAAGAGCCGTCTTCGATCAGCGAAGGCCATTCTGACAGAACACGGTTTTCTGTTGTCGTATCTGTTTTCGCGACGGACATCCCGACAAGCGGTATCAGTCCGATCGTCATACAGGCTGTTACAAATATTACGTTCCCTATATTTCTTTTCATGTCTTTTGCTTCCAATCCGTTTTATTAAACATGCATCTTTTATATTTCTCAGAACCTGAAGTAAATAAAAGGATTATATGTTCCCGAAGACAGCCGTACCATGCACCAGATCAGCAGCAGGATGCATATGATACTGACTGTAAGGCGCGCCGCTGCCGCTTTTCTTCCTGCAGCCGCAGTCTGCCCGCCTGTTTCTTCCTCCGTCTCCCCGTCTTCCTCCAGAAACGCGGTCAGCCTGTCCGTAAACTTCTGGAGCGGGGCCATAAAGAGGATACCCGCGATAAACATCGTGACAAACCACGGAGTAAGCTGCTGGACCGCGAGGCTCAGACCGGCTCCGCTCAGGGAGAAACCGGCGAACATCTGGCCGATGAAGTATCCGCCCTGGGCGATCGTATCCGCCCGGAACAGGACGAATCCGACTGTCACTACCACGATCACATAAATATGAGAAAGCACTTTGGGCAGCTTTCTTAATATCGGTACGAAGTCCTCCAGAAGGAGAAACGCTCCGTGGAACAGTCCCCAGATCACAAAGGTCCAGCTGGCTCCGTGCCACAGGCCCGTGCAGAAAAAAACTATGATCTTGTTCAGGCAGGTCCTGAAGCGTCCTTTTCGATTGCCGCCCAGCGGTATGTACAGATATTCTTTAAACCATCCTGACAGAGACACATGCCATTTGCGCCAGAAATCCTGGATAGACGTAGCCCCGTAAGGATGGAGGAAGTTTTCCTTAAAATGAAATCCGAACATGCGTCCCAGACCGATCGCCATGTCACTGTATCCGCTGAAATCATAATAGATCTGAAGCATGTACGCAAGAGCGCCGATCCACGCTGTCAGTATGTTCAGGCTGCCGCTTCCCGCTCCGAAAATGTGATCTGCGGTCAGGCCCATCGTGTTGGCGATCAGCACCTTTTTGGAAAGACCGAAAATAAACCTCTGGAGGCCGAACGCCGACTCGTGCGCCGTAACCTCCCGGTCATTAATCTCCATTTCCACGTCGCGGTATTTTACGATAGGACCGGCGATGAGCTGCGGAAAGAAAGATATGTAAAGCAGTACTTTAAAGTAGTTCTTCTGAACCGCCACATTCCCCCGGTACACATCGATCACATATGACAAAGCCTGGAATGTGAAAAAAGAAATGCCGATCGGGAGAACGATGTTCGGCACCGGAATGTTCAGTCCTGCGATCTCATTCAGACTTGTCAGGACAAATCCCGTATATTTAAACACACCCAGCATCCCCAGATTCAGGATAACTACGATCGCCAGAACCGCTTTTCTCCGGCTCTTAACAGACAATGCTCTCGCCCCGAAATAGTTGATCAGTGTACTCAGAATCATCAGCAGTACATAAACTGGTTCACCGTATGCATAAAAGAGAAGACTCGTGACGATCAGCAGGGCGTTCTTCCAGCGGATCGACGGAATGACCAGGTGCAGAATGTATACGATCGGCAAAAAAATGCATAAAAAAATAAGTGAACTAAAAACCATATCTTTTAAACCTTTTATCCCCTTTGTTATTAACCATAAGAATTGTATCACACTATGTTTCTTTTAACAAGCGTATTCAATAAAAATACCCCTTGAAAGCATTCCGTCTTTCAAGGGGTAAATATTCCTGTCAATTAGTATAAGTTGACTCCTGAGCCCTGCAGATGTATTGATCTGGACGTCACACTGTATGGAGTGTGATAGTAGATCGAGCTGTTAGAGCTGAATTTCGCCAGGTCTATGTCATATGCATACCATGTACCGCCGATCTTCACGGTGGTCCATCCGTGCGGGGTCGTTCCCCCCCTCGTTGCCTTAGTCATACCATGGTATACCCGAACCTGGTATCCGGTCGCTTCTTTTACCATATAGCCAAATACCGCCGCATACCGGAAGCAGTTGCCGGCTTTATTATTAATGCACTGTCTTGCGAAGTCGTCCTGCCATCCGCTGTACCATCTCCAGCTCGGATAAATATGTTCGTACGTCCGTGCATATCCCCAGCTGTTATTGCGCATCCAGTTCCAGATCGCCTGAATCTTCTGGCTGTTGGACATATTCTCGGTAGTGCAGGAGGTTACAAGTGAACGCACCATATCTCTCGTGGTACTGCGCCCCTGGCTGTCCAGCTTATAACCGTCTGCCACGGTGTTCGTCAGCCTTACGCCATCTCTGAAATAATAACTTGCTCCATTAACCGTCACCCAGCCGTCCTGATAGTCATAAGTCCGTCCGTTAGTGAACGTATATGTAAGACCGTTGAACGTCTTTTTGCCTGTGAAGCCAAAGTTGACCTTACCATTCTCTATGAGCCATGCTCCGTTATTATTTACTCCGATCCCGTTGTAGTTCAGCTTTACCTGTCCGCCGTCTACATACCACCATGCCTGCTGACCGTTCACTGTGCCTTTTATGACACCGTCCGTATTAAACTGGACTTTGCCGCCGGTCAGATACCACCAGCCGTTGTGATTCTGTGCAAAGCCTCTGAATCCGAAGTTGACCTTGCCGTCTTCTATGCGCCACCAGCCCTTGCTGTTCTTTGCCACTCCGGTGTAGCTGAAATCGACTTTACCGTTCCTGATGTACCACCAGCCATTGTGGTTCTTCTCCACACTGTTGCATCTGAAGTTGACTTTGCCGTCCTCTATTCGCCACCAGCCGTTTTCATTCTTCGCAATTCCGGTATAGCTGAAATCGACTTTACCGTTTCGGATCTTCCACCAGCCGTTGCTGTTCTTCTCCACGCTGTTGCAGTTGAAGTTGACTCTGCCGTTCTCTATGCACCACCAGCCGTTCTTATTCTTAGCAACTGTATCCATAAACATCACCTGCCCGCGGCGTACATACCACCAGCCGCTCCGGCCGTCCACAGTCGCTTTCATAACATCGGTTTTCCCAAAGTTCACTTTTCCGTTCCGGATATACCACCAGCCATTTTCATTTTCCGCAAATCCATTATAGGAAAAGTCCACTTTGCCGTTTCGGATCTTCCACCAGCCGTTACTGTTCTTCTCCACACTGTTGCAGTTGAAATTAA
>CALWAR010000099.1 GCA_944375765.1 uncultured Mediterraneibacter sp.
GACAGCCCGTGCTGCAGGCACATCGAAGTGAAGTTGCACAGCCCCCGGATATACCTGGACTTTTCTTTTGTATAACCGTTGAACGGGAACAGATGCGAGTTCGTGATAAGCAAAAGGTCCGCGTTCATAAATACAAGTTTATGCATCAGTGAACCGTTGACAAGCGGCCTGTATCCGTCTCGCCTTAACGCCCGGTAATCAGACGTATCTTTATTAATCAGATAATATTTTGTGATACCGTCCTCTTTGCCTGCGCTGTATCTGTACAGATATTCTGCGCTGTCGCCGCCCTTGTACAGCTTATCGAGCAGCAGCCATATCTTTTTCTTCGAGAAATACGGTCTGGTCAGCCAGTAGATCCACCGCATACAGAATGCGGCCCGGCTGTTGGGCGTATTGTTCCTTATCAGGTTGAGCTGGAACTGGACCTCCCTCTTTAATACATTCAGCCGTGTGGCGCGCTTAAAGACAATGGCGTTTTCCGCATGGTGGCACAGATATCTGTTAAATCTCCAGTAGGAATATCTGGGCACTTTGCTCAGCTTTGCCCAGTGATTTGTAAAAGATATTTTCATTGGTATCTTTTCATTTTTATACTGTGCATAGAAACGGAGTTTTTGCAGCTTCTTTTTCGGATCAAGCGGTATTTCCAGATGGTACGTAAATCGCCTGTATGCAGGTATGCCAAAATACTTTGTCAGCGAATACGCATCTGTATCTTCGACCGGAAGCACTTTTCCGTCAAACTCTGCATAATACCGGACGTCTCCCTGCTCAAAAATGCTGATCAGCGAGCCGTCGATCCATACTTTACCGTCGATATAATTCATGATGCCGATACAGAAGCGATGCCTGTCCATGGAGGAAATCACATGATCTTTATAGTACATGACAAGGTCTTTTTCGCCTGTCTCAGGAATCGTCCCTGTTCTGTAGTCATACCGGACCTGGCCGATCCCGTATTTGATCCTTAAGAACATGCACAGGATCTGGGGGTTCTGCGACAGATAGGGGATCTTTTCCTGATTCAGCAGATAATGATCGTCTACTTTCTCAAAGATCTTTTTCAGAAGCGCCAGATAATCGTCAAATTCTTCTTCCGTTATCAGCTTTTTATTCTTGTTGTCCTGGTTGCACAGGAAACGGCAGAGCACGTAATACACTGCATAGTTCTGCAGAAACGGGGATACCTGGCCGTTTTTTTCACGATCCAGGAGAGGGAGCAGATATTTTTTTGCAGATTCAAAATACCATTCCCTGTAATGAGACGGAACGTAATAAAGCTCCTGGCGTTCTCTCGGCTCAAAATAGCTGTATTCCATAAGGCTGCACACCAGGTATCTCCTCTCGTCCAGGAGGATCCGCAGAATAACGTCCGTCTCATATTCCAATGCGATCTCATTGCTGAACCGGTACTTTTTTAAAAGATCCGTTCGGATGACCGTCCCGTTTAAAGCGGTCTGGAGCGCCCAGTCGTTCTCGTCAATGTCTACTGTAAACGTTCCGTGTACGGCTGTCTCACTCAGTTTCCACTGCACTCTCTCTTCTGACAGGACAGGATCATCCCAGTAATTATCGCCGAATAATATCCCGATATTCTTGGGATCTTCAATCCGTGCATTTACCTTTCCGGCAGTCTCTTCTTCGTCCTCTTCATGATCGTCATCATCGCAGTTGTTTTTTTCATCTTCATATACAGGAAGTTCCTGTCTGATATCCCCGTCCATGACCTTACAGGCAGTTTCCAAAAATACCCGCCCCGGACGATCTCCCTCATGGACGAACAGAACATATTCGGATCCTGTCTCTGATAATATCGCATTATATCCATTTTGTACAGTATCTGTATGCCGTACTGAGACACTGCTCTGCTTTTCCCACTTTTTCTTAAGGACGTCCGCAATATCCTCACGGCCCCGGCAGAGGATCACCAGCTCGTCCGCATCCCCCATCTGGCTGAGACACTCTGAGACTGTCGCATTGAGTCTCTTTGTATCTTCTTTATACAGGACAATGACCGTAAAACGTTTCCTATAGGCTGTCTCCATATTACTCCTCCGTATGTCCAAGGATCAGATCATCGATAAGCCGGTCGCTTGCACATTTCCCGTGCGCATCAAAAGATCCGCTGACAAATTCATCGAGTTTGTCTTTTTCAAATCTGTTGTTCTCTATAGCGTCGATGACCTCGTCAAAATCAGTGCATACCGGCCCCGGAGCTTCATCGAGCGTCCGGTGTACGCCGCGCGTCAGCTGATAGTAGTCTTTGTCCGGCGCATAGAATATGACCGGTTTCTGCTGAAGTGAGAACTCATATATATTGGACGAAAAATCCGTAATCAGGATATCCGTCACATAGAACACCTCATTGATATCTTTTTCATCCGACAGATCATAGATACAGTATCTGAATCTCTCGTCGATCCTCACTTTTTCTTTGATAAAGGGGTGCATCTTATAGCAGAATACATACTGGTCTGCACAGAGCGCGGCAACCTTTTCCTGGGGCGTCCATTCTTCCGGATAGAACGCCTCGTCCTGCGTCTTACCTCTGTATGTAGGAGCGAACAGGATGATCTTCTTCTCACGCAGTTCCGGATACTTCTGATAGAACTCCTCCCGGTACGTCCTGCTCCTCTCCTGATCGGGATAGCTGTCCAGCCTGGACAGACCGTAAGGAAGTATCCTGCTTTCGGGAATGCCGAACACTTCTTCATACACGCCGGTCAGACCTTTTCCGCCGACGATCGCATAGTCATAACGCCTGTGGCAGGAATCCGTCGGATGGGGGGAACCCTGCCGTCCGAAGCGCGAATATCCGACTGATTTGAACCCGACTCCGGCATGCCACAGCTGGATGAGCTTTGTATCGCTTTTTAACCGGATCGTCTTGAAGATCGGCACATAGTCGTCTACGAATATGATGTCCTGCCCGGCGATCAGCCAGAGCAGACGGCTCCAGACCAGAAGTGTCTTCCACTTGCTCTGCTGCAGTGTTTTTGAAAAAGAATAACTGATATGATATGTTTTATCCAGCCCTCTTTCTTTAAGCCTGTTGTCGAGCGCCAGCAGATTTCCGCTGATCGGCGCTCTTGTCTCCGACATAAGCAGGATATGCTTTCCGTCTTTCCTGCGGATCGCCGCAAGTATATGATATCCGAGATCGATCCCGCGTTTTAGGACGATAAACATGATCTTTTTGAGCAGCTCCGCCGGATTTTGGGACTCCACAAGTATGTTTCTTCTGTCGTTCCTCCGGTTTTCCATCATATAGGAAGTATGGATGCAGCACACCATAGCGCCGTGATACCCATCTTCTCCCTCTGCCGGACTAAGGCCTGCCGGGAAAGCCGCAGCTTCTGCCGTCTCATGCCCGTCCCGGACAGAAAAGCTCAGGATATATGCATACTTCTCTTTTCCATATCGATAGATCTTATCAAGGCCGCCGAGCCTGTAGCCGCATGCGGCGGATATACCTACAAGGCCGTATCTCCTTTCTTTTTCTGCCAGCAGGAACCACTTTCCGTTTTTCAGAAGTTTTGTATCCGGGATATTCACGATATTGAGCACGCATATGCCGTTTTTTACTTCTACCGGATAGATCTCGTCTTTTAGATTGCTTATATAATATTTATAATCATCCAGGCCGTCTCCCTGCATTGTAATATTCAGATAAATATTATGCCAGTACATATCCGTGATCGTTATCTTACCGCTCACTCTTCATCCTCCCAACCGACAGCACAAATCCCGCGATCTTTTTTGTCGCGCTTTCCGTTTTCTCTATGTATCTGTCCGTAAACGCCCTGACTTCATCCATGTTTATCTCGTCGGACGCTATAGCTTTCATTATGATGCCCGGATCTTCTGACATTATCCCCGGCATTTCCTTTTCATAATCCAGAGCAAATCCCCTCTCCTGCATGTAGTTTTCCAGATCAAATGCATAAAAACACAGCGGCAACCCCAAAATTCCCGCTTCATAAACTATACACGAATAATCGCTTATCACATAGTCTGCCGCAAACAGCATGTCAAAGGAAGAAAATTCGTCCGCCGTATAAACTTTTTCGCCGGTCAGGTCTATCTTTGACAGTGGATGGAGCTTCACTACCATGCTGCAGTCCTCCGGCAGGCAGGCCGCCAGCCTTTCCAGAGCTTTTCTCATCTGCGTCTCATTATTTCTGAAAGTGGGACAGTACAGAATCGTCTTTTTGTTCCGCAGCTCCGGGTATAAGGAGTAGATTTCTTTGCTTTTCTTCTCTTTATATTCTCTGCTCCTCAGCAGATCGTATCTGGGCAGCGGAGAGATGAACGCCTTGTCCGCATCACAGCGAAATCCTCTGGCGAGATGGTCTTTGTAATTCGGCGATGCGGCTATAAAATAGTCGTAGTTCTCGTGCATATGCATACTTTCCGCGATCTCGCGGCTGGTTCCCTCTCCGCTTCCGACAGCCGTATATCCGAACAGCTTCATCGTCCCCATAGAATGCCACATCTGTATCACCTGAAGTCTTTTTCTGTGCCTCAGCAGACTTACCACTATACAGTACGAATCTAACACAGCGGCTTTCGATGTCGCCAGATGATACATCTGGCAGAACATGTGGCATATATATCCTAATTTTTCTCCTGCGGAAGAATCCACGCCCCCGTCCAGTGTCCTGCAGAGAAATACCACTTTAACTGACGGAGCCTCTTTTTTTATCTCATTCCCAAGCAGAAGAAAATCGACCGACGGTCTTTCGCTCTGTCTGGATATCATTACAATCTTATCCTGCACCGGGAAAATCTTCAAGATCTGATAGAACACCTGTAAAACAGCCTGTCCTGCTTTGATCAGTAGTTTCATAACTTCACCTGCTTCTACAAAACTATCTCATTATACATCATTTCCTCTCCATACGCCAGTGTAATTTATGTGATCCATATAATTTTGATAAATTTAACAATAAATCTTAAAGAATCGTTTACGCAGCGCTTCTGAATATGATAGAATAAATCTGCAGACAAAATCCCAATGACCAGGAGGTGTTTAAAATGAAAAAGAAATGGGGAAAAAGTCTTTCTGCGGCTGCCGCGGCGTTTGTGCTGGGAATCTTTCTGATTCCAATGTCTGCTTCTGCGACAGGAAATGAAAACGCTCGGGACGCTGCAGAGGAAGCAACGAATGTCACAGCAGGCTGGAACGGATTTCATAAAAGTCCGGACGATAACGACTGGCATTACTACAGAAACGGCCAGGTACAGTCCGGACTCGACGATGTAATCAAAGGAACAGTCAACGGCGTAAACGCCTGGTGGCATGTAGAAGACGGCGAGGTAACTTTTGATGATACGATAGCCAAGAACTCTAACGGCTGGTGGTACATCAACAACGGCAGAGTGGATTTCTCCTACAATGGTTTTGCCAGGAACGACAACGGCACTTTTAAGATCACCAACGGTAAAGTCACATTCAGGGACAACGGCGTGATCAAGATCGGACGTTCGTGGTATAATCTCTCTAGAAGCCGCCTTGTCACCGGTCCTACAGTCGAGAAAAACTCTAACGGCTGGTGGTACATCGACAACACAGGAAAGGTCGACTTTGGCTACAACGGCTTTGCCAGGAACAGAAACGGCTGGTGGTATATCAGAAATGGCAAGGTTCAGTTCAATACGAACAGTGTTCTCAAAGGAACTGTTGACGGAACGAATGCATGGTGGTATGTGGTCGGAGGCAAAGTAACTTTCAGCAATACCGTAGCAAAGAATTCCAAAGGCTGGTGGCACATCCAGAAAGGAAAAGTCAATTTTAACTCTAATACAGTCGCAAAGAACTCCAAAGGCTGGTGGGTGATCCGGAATGGAAAAGTGAACTTCAGATACAACGGCTTTGCAGAAAACAGCAACGGCTGGTGGTACTGCAGAGGCGGCAAAGTTCAGTTCAATACGAACAGTGTTCTCAAAGGAACTGTTGACGGAACGAATGCATGGTGGCATGTAGTCGGAGGCAAAGTAACTTTCGATACTACTGTAGCGAAGAATTCCAACGGATGGTGGTACATCAAAAACGGGAAAGTTGATTTTACCGCCAATACAGTCGCAAAGAACAGCAATGGCTGGTGGGTGATCCGCAACGGGAAAGTAGACTTTTCTTACAACGGTCTTGCAACCAATGAGCACGGCGTCTGGTACATACGAAACGGTAAGGTGGATTTTGCCGCCAGTGAATCTCTTCAGTCAGGCGGTTCACAGAATAATACCGACAACGGAAGTGTATCGGAATTCGGAGAAGAAGTCGTACGTCTGGTCAATCAGGAGCGCAGTTCACGTGGACTTGCTCCGCTGCAGTCTGACTCCTCACTGAGAAATGCCGCTGCCGTACGCGCAAGAGAGCTTCCGTCAGCGTTCTCCCATACCAGACCGGATGGCAGCGACTGCTTCACTGTGTTAGACGAGCTGAATATCTCATACAGAACCGCGGGCGAAAATATTGCCGCCGGACAGACTACACCCGAAGCTGTGGTAGAAGGATGGATGAACAGTCCGGGACACCGTGCAAACATTTTAAATGAAAACTTCACAAAAATCGGAGTCGCGTACCATACTTCTTCCTCGGGATTGGGACATTACTGGGTGCAGCTCTTTACCAGTTAACTTAGTTTGATATCGCTATTAAAGTAAGAAAGGGACGGAATCATCGCATCTGATGATTCCGTCCCTTTTTTAATTTGTTTGTTTCAGGATGTCAGACTACTTTGCCGCCTCTTATCGTGTATGTCCTTCCTCCATATCTGTATGTTCCATTATAGCTGAAATCTACTTTGCCGTCCACGATTCGCCACCAGCCTTTGCTGTTCTTCGCTATTCCCGTATAGGTGAAATCCACCTTGCCGTCGCGGATGTACCACCATCCCAGATGGTTCTTCTCCACACTGTTACAGTTGAAATCTACTTTGCCGTTTACGATTCGCCACCAGCCTTTGCTGTTCTTCGCTACTCCCGTATAAGTGAAGTCCACCTTGCCGCCGCGGATATACCACCATCCCAGATGGTTCCTCTCCACACTGTTACAGTTGAAATCCACTTTACCGTCTACGATTCGCCACCAGCCTTTGCTGTTCTTCGCTACTCCCGTATAGGTGAAATCCACCTTGCCGCCGCGGATATACCACCATCCCAGATGGTTCTTCTCTACACTGTTACAGTTGAAATCCACTTTGCCGTCTACGATTCGCCACCAGCCTTTGGAATTTTTCGCCACTGTGTCGTTGAAAGTCACAGCGCCTTCCACTACGTTCCACCATGCGTTAGTGCCGTTCACAGTCCCTTTGATAACGTCGGTTGTCCCAAACTGGACTTTTCCGCCCTCACAATACCACCAGCCGTTTTGATTCTCCGCAAATCCGTTATAATTGAAATTTACTTTGCCGTCCCGGATCACCCACCAGCCTTTGCTGTTCTTCGCTACTGTATTGGCGCTGAAATCTACCTTGCCGTTTTCTATGTACCACCAGCCCTTGCTGTTCTTTGCAACTGTAGTGTCATAAACGACTTTTCCATTAGAGACATGCCACCAAGCATTGACGCCGTCGACCGTCCCTTTGATCACATCTTCAAGGCCGTACTGCACTTCGCCGTTTTGATAATAATACCACTCGTCGTTTGCCGGACTCTGATTGAATCCGTTCGCTCCCGGTATAAAATGTGCAGCCAGGGCAGCGCCAAGATCCACATTGAGGTCCACATTCCCGCTGATTCCGTCGACACGTCCTGTCGAAGAACACTGCCACATGCTGTAGCTGCCCGTATAAGTGCATGTTGTGTTGTACTGGGCGCACCATTTATCCCACTGGTCAAAACGGCTGTCCGTCAGATAGTTTGTGAGCCAGTCCGTATTGGCATAAATAGCCGCTTCATATCCTGCCGCCTCGATCGTATCGCAGAATGCCTCGGCGATATCAGCAATCTGTGATCTGCTGAGCTTGTTTCTTATCGAATTTTCTTCCAGATCATAGTAGATCGGATAGGAGAGCTTATACCCTTCCACCAGTCTTAAAACATGCTGGGCTTCGCTTCTGGCTTTTGCCACTGTATCTGCATAAGAATAAAGGTATGTACCAAACGGAATATTATACTGTTCGCATGCGTCGACATTTATCTTCCAGTAATCGTCATCCTGACTCACAGAATCGCTTCCGTATCCACATCTGACAATGGCGAAGTCAACGCCGGCTGCTTTCACCTTAGACCAGTCAATAACTCCCTGATGTTCGCTCACGTCGATGCCGTATCCGACTGCTCCCTCCACATTAGTGGGCCATGTCGTATATCCCGTAAAGGCGCGGGCGCGTGCCCTGCTTCTGTTCTCATACGGCTGGCCGTCCGTATAACGCCAGCTGTTTGCCCTGTCTTCCGGTTCCGGATCAGGTTCTTCGCTGTTAGTTTCCTCCACGGGATCCGTGTATTCCTCCTGGACCTGACTTTCCCCGGAGGTATCTGTATATTCCTCCTGAACCTGACTTTCCTCCGGCGCATTGTCGCCCCCTACGGCAAATACAGTCTGCACGTTCGCCGTCATAACGGATATCCCAAGCAATACTGCAAATATCCTGTGCCATCGTTTTTTCATCATCGTATGTAGTACCCCTTTCGTTATTTCTAATATACGCTCCTATACGATTCGGCTTGCCAAACACTATTCTACCAATTCTTACGACATAATTCAACTGGAAATGTTTTAAACTGTACAATCTTTCGACTCTTTTCCCGGCAGATCCCCCCTTGTCATTCTACGTTCCTGAGTCTATAGCATGTCTCTTCCGATACCGTCTCATAAACCCTTCATAGTCCTCCACTACTTTTTCAGCCGGGCCGTATTCTTTTACGAGTCCGTCATGGATCCAAATGACATCGTCGCACAGTTTCAGGATACTTGCATTGCTGTGAGAAACGATCATCACAGTCTTATCCTCGTCTTCTATGATCTCTTTCATTTTCTCATAACTCTTTTCGCGGAAATGGATATCTCCCACGCTTAAGACTTCATCGATCAGAATGATCTCCGTATCCAGGATAGCGGTTATGGAGAAAGCGAGTTTGGAATACATCCCGCTTGAATAGGTCTGGACAGGTTTGTATATGAACTCTCCCAGTTCGGAGAACTCTGCAATCTCAGGAAGCCGCCGCCTGATCTCCTTTTCCGTAAATCCAAGGAGCAGTCCGGACAGGTAGATATTCTCAAGTCCGCTTAAGTTTGCCTGAAATCCGATCCCGATAGCAAGAAGGGACAGGCGGTTTCCAAACGTGTCTACTGTTCCCTCATCAGGAGAAAATACGCCGGCTATCGTTTTGAGCAGAGTGGACTTCCCGCTTCCGTTTTTCCCTATGATCCCCACGATCTTTCCTTTCGGCACCGTAAAGCTCACACCCCTTAGAGCCTCATAGCAGTCCCTCCTCTGGCGTATCTTCCCGGGGCTTTTTCTGATCGAAAAAGACTTCATGCTCCGGTATGTGACTTTTACATCCTTTACTTCTATTGCGGTCTCTGACATAGGACTATACCACCTTTATATATGAATTTTCAAACCGGTACATCAGTTTCAGCCCGGCAAAGAGCAGGAACAGCGAGATAACGAGCCAGTAGATATAGATATCCGCCCTCACAGGCTGTCCGTAGATGATGATCTTTCTGAGCTCGTCTATCACATATGCAACCGGATTCACTGTGATCATGACCCTCCCCACATTCACTCCCAGAAACGTTGCCTGAGAGAGTCTGTCGCTCACATCGTAGAACACGCCTGAGAGATAGAACATCAAGCGGAGGATAACCTGCACTACATTGTACAGATCATTGACATACACTCCAAAATGTGCCGCCAGCACGCTGCACGAAAATGTCAGAATCAGGATCAGCAGGACGACCGGTATGCACCAGAGCAGATTTGCCGTTGGCCGTATTCTGTATGCCGCCGCAAATACAGCCGCAATGCCGAACGATATGGCCATCTTAAACGCATTGACGTACAGTTTCTCAAGGATGAGCATGTATTTTGGGATGTAGATCTTGCTCACGATCCCTCGGAACATATTGACGATTCTGACTGACACCATGACGGTCTTATTGAAAAAGTTCCATACGGTCAGGCCGATGATGACAGTCACAGGAAGATATTCTCCCTGTGACCGGAATACGACGACAGTAATAAATACATACACAAGCATGAACAGGACAGGATCCAGAATCCACCACATCCATGTAAGATAAGAGGCTCCCACTTCTCCTTTCAGCTCGGATTTTGCCGCATATACAGAATACGGATTGTACCTCTTAAAGTGCGCCGTCACCTTTTTCAGCATCGTCATCTCTCCTAAAACAACTCTATGATATCCTGCAAAGACTGTCTGTCGTCTGTCAGTATCATGTTTTTTATATACATTTTTTTCTGGTATCGCCGGTAATAATCCAGTGAGTAAAATATAACTCCCGGGTATTCCCGGAACAATGCATGCATCTTAAGAACATTCCCTTTGACCAGCACGACAAGCCGCGTGTTTTCGCGGCGCAGACTGTTGTAGTGCGCCAGGATATGCGGCATCTTCTGCGTATCTTCTATCATGTATGTGATGCAAAGATCGTGATTGCGGTACACCGTCGGCGCTGCGGGCTGAAAAGTCCGGTATACTTTCCTGGCCCCGCGATACAGAGCCGGATGATCCTTAACGAGTCTGATCACAAAATTCTTCATAGTCTTCTCCCATCTCCAGCAGTCTCCTGATCTGATCCCATATCAGAGCAATGTCATAATTATCCCGGATAAACTTCCTGCCCGATACAGCCTGTCTTCTGTATTCCCCGGGATCATCTGAGAGACGGTCTATATAGTCTGCTATCTCTTCCAGGCTGTCCATTATCATGTCGTCGGGATAGATATATTCGATCCCCTCCCATCTGAGAAACACAGCCGCAGCGCCTGATGCCATGCCCTCAGCGGGCGTTACGTGGAAACTCTCCGGAAACGCCGGATCGCTCAGTGACAAAACATACCCTATCCCCCGGAGAAATTCCGGCGTATCCACCCATCCGTCAAAAATGACCGAGGACTGCAGTCCTTCCTCTTCTATCGTCCTGTAAACCTGCTCAAAATAGTTCCGCTCCTCCGGCACATTCCATGCGTTCGGGAACTCCTCCGGCCTCTTGCCCGGCACGTGCAGACAGTATCTTTCGTCTTTCTTCTTCAGCAGGCCGAGCAGTCTGACCGCACGGGACAGGCCCTTTCTTCTGGGAACTGCACCGATCAGCGCAAGGTGGAACCGGCTCTTTGGTTCCTTATCCTTTCCGTACTTATCCACATCGATAAAGTTGTTGATGACCGCACACTTTTCAGCCGGTATACGGAAACGCCGCGTAAACTCCTCAAACCAGTAATAAGACACGGTAATCACTTTTGATACCCGGTTTATGTTAATATTATTTCCGTACTTTCTCATCACTTCAAACCGGTGGGCTCTGATAAACAGGGCCTGATGGGGATATGCGTGCGCAGAATACCACTGCGCCGCCGTCAGGAGCCATTCGCACCAGATGATATCTGCCTTTTTGATATATTCCGCCGCGTCTTTTTCCGAGAACTCCATATATTCGTCCAGTTCCTGCACCTGCAGAGAAAATGCCGATCTAAAGTAAGGGAACAACTGTTTTAAAAATTTCAGGTCGTGCCCGCTGACAAGCAGTCTCATGTCCTTTTTCGGATAGTTCTGCAGCGCTTTTCTGACACTGGCATATATATTCTCCGCACAGAACCTGTCCGCCGGGAGTCGCAGGCATTCTTCTGCTTTCTTCCATACTTCTCTGTCCCTCAAAGCCATGAGTATCTTCTCGACGCACTCTTCTTCTGTATCTGCGAACAACGGGTATTCCCTGCCAAGTATCGCCTCATGCATCTTTGTCCTCCTCAGCACCATCGGCACTTTGCTGCGGCAGTATTCCAGCAGCTTGACGGATACTTCCAGAGAACAGTCATGGTCTACGGCCGGACTGCGGAACGAATATCCCAGACAGCACGTTTTCATGATCTTCTCTGCCTCGCTGTGGGGAAGCGAACCGTAAAAAGTAATATTATCCATACTGTTCAGCGCGTCGAAGATCTCCTGCTTCTTTTCCGCCAGATCCCGGTTTATCTTACTGCCGATAAAATGGAGCCTGATCTGAGGATCTTCTCTTTTCAGTTTTTTCATGATATCGATCAGTTCAAGGATCTTCCACTCTTTTGCGATCTTTCCGGCGTACACTATCGTCTTCGGCTGTTTCTCTGCCTTTTCCCCGGGAAATACAACCGGATAGAGCACATGGAATTTTTCTCCGTCTACATCCAGGACGTCTTTCAGATATTCTTTCATCGCCTCTGTCTGGACGAAATACGCCCGTACTTTCAGGTACAGTTTTTTTAAAAATTTCTTTTGTGTTTCGGGCATCCTGCTTTTCTCGTGACAGAAATCTGTGAGATACGGGATGACTTTTTCTGTGATCTCTGAAGATGATATTCTCTCCATCACCCGAGTCCCTCTGATGATCATACAGGAATAATCCCGAAGTGCGTCTATCGCCTCCAGCACTTTCACGATATTCTTCTCATCCGTCTCCGTGATGTGGTCGATGTAGTCTTTTACATACAGAAGCCTGACACGGTAGCGTTTTTCCAGGCCGCTGACAAGGATATGATTTCTTATCCTCTTTTTCAGCAGTATGTCGACATAATTTTCTTTATCTGTGAGAAGCAGTTTTGCCAGATTGACCAGCCATATGCCCGATCCGTCCACAATGTTCAGATCGAGATCTCCGTATATAAGTATTTTCCTGACCATACCGTCAACTCCTTAAAAGACCAATGCAGTCATAGTGTGGTCTTTCTATGATCTTTCTTCTGACTTCTTCGCTTTTAAACTCATCATGTGCCAGAGCTACTACGACATAGTCGCACATATCCAGTATTTCATCCAGAGGAACAATCCGGATGCCGCCGATCGTATCGCCATGGCTGTTCGGCTCGCATCCATATACCTGATATCCGTCGTTTTTGAGCGCCTCTGCCAGTATGACCGAGGGGCTCTCCCGCATATCGTCGATATTCGGCTTATACGTCATTCCCAGGATCCCGATCTTCTTTCCTTTGTCCTGTCCGAGCTCGTCTGCGATCTTCTCTTTTACCCAGACCGGTTTCTTCTCATTGATCTCCCGGGCAGTTTGGATCAGCGATGCTTCCTCCCCGTACTTCTCTACGATGAACCACGGATCTACAGCCAGACAGTGTCCGCCCACGCCCAGGCCCGGTGTAAGGATAGATACTCTCGGATGTTTATTTGCCAGTCCGATCAGACGGAACACATCGATTCCGGCGCTTTCGCAGATCATGGAAAGCTGGTTCGCGTATGCAATGTTGATGTCGCGGAATGTATTTTCCGCAAGTTTGCACAGTTCAGCGGTCACATCGTCGCAGATATAGCAGCGTCCCCCGGCTACGAATGTCTCATAGAGTTCTTTTGTCATCTCTGCGGCTTTCGGATCCGCCGCACCTATGATCCTGTCGTTATGTTTCAGTTCATACAGTATATTCCCCGGAAGCACTCTCTCCGGGCAGTGCGCAGTGTAAAAGTCCTGTTCGCTCAGTCCGCTCTTCTCTGAAAGGAGCTTCGTGATCCCTGCCGTCGTATGCGGCGGGACAGTGGATTCAAGGATGACCAGATCCCCTCTTTTCAGTACTCCCGCCACTTCTTTTGCAGCCGCTTCTACAAAGGAGAGATCGGCTGTCTTCCCCTTTTCCGCCTCACAGAACGGCGTGGGCACACAGATCACATAGACATCGGAGTTTTCGACGCTCTCGGCGATCTCCAGGCATCTTCTGTCTGCAGCTTCTGTAAAGGCTTCCTGAAGATGGGATTCCGTGATATGGATCTTCCCCTTTCTCAGGCTTTCACGCACTTCTCTTTTGGCGTCATACCCTTTTACATGGTGTCCGGCCCGGGCCATCACCACCGCTGTCGGAAGACCGATATATCCCAGGCCCAATACTGTTATTTCTTTCCTCTGCATAAACTGCCTCCGATTATTCTGTGATATGCCTGCTTATTTTCTTTTCTCACCATCCGCCGGAATTGTATGAACTCTGGTATCTGTTTCAGTCTCTTCGGCTCGCGGAGCATCCGGTACAGCCATTCAAAGCCTGTATCCCGGACAAACTTTGGAGCGCGCTTTACTTTCCCGCCGAACACATCCAGCGCTCCTCCTATCCCCATAAGGATATCGGCGCCGCTCCCCTTCCCCTGTTCCATGATCCACTGTTCCTGGAGCGGCGTCCCTTTGGCCACAAATACAATATCAGCGCCTGACTTCTTTATCAGATCCGTCGCATCTTTGTCGTCATATCCATTGCAGTATCCCGCGATGACCATATCCGGATACTTCTCTTTTAGCTTTCTCTGTGCAAGGAGATTGTTTTCTTCCGAAGCGCCGTAGAAAAAGATCCCTGCGCCTGTCTTCGCAGAGAGGCGGCATACCGCCTCCGCCAGATCGATCCCCGTGATCCGTTCCGTCTGCCGGGCAGTTGCTTTTACAACAGACTGTCCGTCCGCGAGGAAAATATCGAATCCCAGGAGCAGACGTTTTACCGCAGGATCCCGGACCGCTCTGACAATCTTCCTTGCGTTGACTGCAACGACAGTCAATTGCCGCCCGGAGCGGACTGCCTCTTCTATGATTCTGAGAAGCTGCCGCTTGCCGAGCAGTGATACGGGAATTCCCAGTACATTTGTGTTCTTTATGTCTGTATCTTTCATATTTGTGTCTTTCATGTCTGTACTCCCTGTATCTATGCCGGGATACCCTCTTCTGATTCTCTTCCTCTGAAATATCTTATGACAGCATTAACGATCCGCTCGCTTGCACGTCCGTCTCCATATGGATTTTCCGCTTTGCTCATACGCTCATATTCGTCTCTGTCTTCCAGCAGGATACCCACCTGCTTTACAATGTTGTCTACTGAAGTCCCCACCAGCCTGAGCGTTCCTGCTTCCACCCCTTCCGGCCGTTCTGTCGTTTCTCTGACGACAAGCACCGGGCGGTCCAGCCCCGGCCCTTCCTCCTGTATCCCTCCGCTGTCGGTCAGCACAAGGTAAGACTTCCTGATCAGGTTGTGGAAATCCGTTACTTCAAGAGGCCCGATCACCTGTACGCTGCCGTTGTCCCCAAACATTTTCCCGGCCATCTCCCGCACAGCCGGATTAGGGTGGCAGGGGTATATCACTCTGACGTCGCCGTACTTTTCTGTGATCTTATTTACTGCAGTGAAAATACGTTTCAGCGGTTCTCCCAGATTCTCTCTTCTGTGCGCGGTCAGCAGTATGATCCTGCAGTCCCCCGCCCATTTTAATACCGGGCTGTCATATTCTTTCTTTACCGTAGTTTTCAGCGCATCAATCGACGTATTGCCTGTCACGAATATTTTCCCGGGATCTTTATTCTCCTGAAGGAGATTTTTCAGACTCTGCATCGTAGGCGTGAAATGAAGTTCGGCAATGCAGCTTACCATCTGTCTGTTTGCTTCCTCCGGATAGGGAGAACGAAGATCATATGTTCTGAGTCCCGCCTCCACGTGGCCTACCGGGATCTTATTGTAAAACGCCGACAGCGCGGAGGCAAATGTAGTCGTCGTATCACCGTGCACGAGCACCATATCCGGTTTCTCCTTTTTCAGTACATTATCAAGCCCTCTGAGGATCGTGCCTGTCACGGACTCAGGCGTCTGACTTTGTCTCATGATATTAAGATCGTAATCCGGCGTAATGTGAAATGTCTCCAGGACAGAATCCAGCATCTCTCTGTGCTGGGCCGTCACACAGATAAGACTTTCTATCTCCCCTTTGCGGCGTTTCATTTCCAGTATGACCGGAGCCATTTTGACCGCTTCCGGGCGGGTGCCGAAAATGCACATGATCTTTATCATAGTCTCACCCTCCTGCATTTATCTTTTCCATATCTATTATAGTTATACAGAAAATATGTACATCAGATCCCTGCCAGCGTTATGTCAAATTTCTGCATGAAAAAAGACCGCCGCATACGCGACAGCCTTTTTTCCTTATCAGTTCAGCGTTTCTCCATCAGAGAGCGTACCGCCTTCCTCTACGATATTCGCCAGATCGATGATCCGCTGCAGCTCCGTCTCGTCAGGATACATGACGTACAGAAGCTGACTTGGCGCAGAGTAACAATAATCCTGTCCGTCGGTCCCTGAGAGGGCAACCGACTGTATCGTCCAGTCAGCATTAGAGCCGAGCTGATTTCGTATAAGTGCATTGAGCTGGCCCTGAGTGACATTCGTCTCTACATCCTTGCTCACCTGGTTCATGATCGAGCCTGCCCGGACGAGCATTGTGGGCGACATCATTTTTTTGAGCATCCCGGTGATGACCGCCTGCTGGTTCTTTCCACGCTGATTATCGCCGTCTTCCAGATTGTGCCGTTCCCTGCTGAACGCCAGCGCCTGTTGTCCGTCAAAGTGGTTCGTCCCCTCCTGAACCTCCATCACAAAGCCCGACTCGTCGCCTGTAGAAAACGCATATTCGGACTCTACGTCGATCCCGCCGAGGATATCGACAATGTCGATCAGCGATGTAAAGTTCAGTCTTATATAATAATTAATATCTGTCTCATACAGCTCGCCGAGCGTCTCCATCGACGTTTCTATGCCGTACACGCCCGCATGCGTCAGTTTGTCCATCGCCCCCTGCTGGACATCCGGCCCGTACAGCGGTAAATAACTGTCTCTCGGCGTAGTGATAAGGAGGATCTGATGTGTTGTCGGATTGACGACTGCGATAATGTTCACGTCGCTCCGGCTCGTCTCGGTCACTTCCCCGTATGTATCTATACCGCTGATGTACACTGTGAACGGTTCTCTTGTCAGTGAGTCGTCGCTTCCGCCGCCCAGATCGATCTCTGTCCTGATGTCCATCTCATAGATGATCCTTGTATTATCTGCAAATCCCTCTGCGGCGTCCTCCATAAGTTCCGTATATGCTTCATTGTAAATGATCGCCTGCACGTTTCCATTCATCAGCGCCTGCGCCTGATCCTGCACAGAATCACATTCTGTCACATTGAGCGTAGTATTAAGTTCTTCCTCGATGTTCGTCATCGATGTCTGGATATTATCGCCGCCCTGCTGGAACTGAACGCCGAAGTTATAGTCCATGGCGTCTTCGATCGTCTCTGCCGGATCGTCTGCAAGGACCGCCACAGCCATCTTGTCCACACGGATATTCCCGCCGGTGATCAGCGCGAGCATATTATTGGTTTCCGCTATATAGTAAGTTCCCAGAGTCAGGATGCTCACTATGCACAGGCTGTATATCTTCCCTGTGGTTCCCCGTCTTTTCCTGGCCGCCTGGGAGGTGAACGTGATACACCAGAGGAAAACAAGCGCCATCGCAATAAGCGCGAGATAATTTAGAGGCAGCATGTTGAGCAGCAGGACGACGATCATAAATATGACGCTGATGACAGCCTGTAATATCAGGCAGAACGAGCCAAACTTATTGGTTGCTGTGCGTTTGGAATATTTCCCGGTATTTTTACTATTCCGCCCGGCACGTTCCGCCGGCCTGCGTTTTTTTGCCATTATCAAAATCCCTTTACTAATTTTTCTATACTCCGGACAGCCGCAGTCCTTAATCTAGCTGTACAGTCTGGACGGGTACATGCCCTTTTGTATCAGCTCTCTGATTGCTCCTGCCGCAACTTCTCTGTCCTCTTTATATGTGACGCCAAACCACTGATCGTCGGATCTGAGCACTTTCACGCTCAGTCTGCCCCTGTCCAGAAAGTCCCCTATGATCGTTGGAAGAAGATATTCTGCTTTCAGATCTTCCGCTGAAGTCTCTTTCAGAAAAGCGTCAAATCCGCTCTTTAGAATATCGAAGAACGCCGGGGGAAATCCCCACATGTTCATGGATACCGGGGAATACGGATCAAGCTGCGTAACGTCCGCCCCCTGTCTTATAACTGCACGCTCTCCGTCTTTTTCGATATTATGCGTCTCAGTAATGCCCGAAAGCATGCCTGCCCCGTCTACCCGGCACACCCCCCGGGTGACGCCGCCGTTATCACTCAGAGTGTTTTTCAGCACAAAGCTGACCATACAAATCTGTATTGTACCAGTATCAGGAGTACTTGTCAAATAAGAATACGCTTCGCGAAAAGCGTTTTTCCCATAATAGTCGTCCGCATTTATCACCAGGAAAGGGGAATCCACGGCATCTTTGCAGCACAGGATAGCCTGTCCTGTCCCCCACGGTTTCGTCCGGCCTGAAAATTTATCTCTGTATATATCAGGAATATCAGTAATCTCCTGATAGACATATGCCACGTCGACCTGCCGGGCGACCCGGTCTCCTATGGCTTTTCTGAATTCTTTTTCCAGATCCTCCCGTATCACAAAAACGACTTTATCAAATCCCGCATTTACTGCGTCATAGATCGAATAGTCCATTATGATCTCTCCGTTCGGCCCGACCGGGGCAAGTTGTTTGATCCCGCCGCCAAAACGTGTCCCAAGTCCCGCCGCCATAATGACAAGTGCCGCTCTGCTCATAAGACTTCCTCCCGTTTATCCCTGCTCTTTCCGGATATTTTCATCCGATTATCTGCCGCCCTGCTGTAGATCAGATCACGCCAGGATGCGCATCGGCAAAGCCCCTGTCACTCTCCAAGCCCGTCCTCCACAAGACTGAGCATCGCTTTCAACGCCTCTTCTTCATCTGCTCCCTCGGAGACGATCTCTATCTCATCTCCGCTCTTTATGCATGCGCCCAGTACACTGAGCACGCTCTTTGCGTTCGCTGTTACATCCTCATGTTTTGTCTTCTTATGGACTGTAATCTTACAGTCAAACTGCATTGCTGTCTTACAGAACAGGCCTGCCGGCCTCAGATGAAGACCGGTCGGATTCTTGATCTTCACTTTTCCGCTAACCATCGTATATCCACCACTCCTTATGTTTTCTTCTGCACTTTTACTCTGCCGTCCGCTGTCCCTGCTCCTCTTCTGTCTGCGTATCTCCCTGTGTTTCAGGCTCGCTTTCTGAGTCGGAGCTGCTCTGAGTACCGTCCTGGTTCTGATCGCCGGAACCATTCTGCGTTCCGTCTCCGTCCTGAGGCTGCTCTTCTTCCTTTTCTACCAGAGTAAGCGTTACCACAGCCTCAGATGTCAGGGTAATACCGTCCGGGACATTGACGTATACCGGAATTTCATATGTTCCCGGCCGCATGTAGCCGCTCAGATCAACAGACACAGCATTGCTGATGTCCAGCGTCTCGAGCGCTGCCTGATCGCCGCTGAATCTCAGGGATATCTCCGCATCCGGCTCATAGTTCGCCTGCAGGCTATTTACGAGATTATTCAGTCTGATCGAACTGACGAGCAGTGTGATCGTCCTGGTCCCCTCTTCTTCTACCAGGGCAGTGATATTGACCGTGCTGGAATTGGTGTCGACCAGCCTGACCCCGTCCGGCAGGTACAGCGTGATATCAACCGCCTGCTCTACAGGATCCTCCGCGCCGGAAACGCTGATAGCAGACGCAGGGATACTGATCTCTTCCACATCTTCTAAATCCTCGTCACTTCCGTATATCTGCACACTCTCGGGCTCGACCGTGTATCCCGTATACTGATATCCCTCTGCAGGCCGTCCCGAAACGCCTGCCACGACGACCGGAACACTCTTCTGCCGCAGAATCTCGATCGAGACTGTCAGGCCGTTTTCACCGAGATTATTTTCCAGTTGGTTCTGGCTCAGTTCGTTTCCGTTTACATCGTACAGGACAAGAGCAGCCTGCAGTTCTTCGCTCTGTGAAATACCGTCTATATCCACTTTTGCCGCCGCCCTGTATATCTGATCCAGCAGTGACTCAGCGCCTGTGATCGTCACGTTCTCAGGATCGACTGTTACTTCTCCCATAATGTATCCGTCGCCCACGTCTCCGCCTGTCTCAGCCGTGAGAGGAAGTACTTTCCGTCCGGACTTTTCCCGCTGGATCCGGAGATTGCGCGGAACGGCTTCTGCGGACTCGTACTGTCCGATGTATTCGGGGATCGTTATCGTGACGGGCACAAGGCCTGTGCTTGTATCCATCTCAGCGATATCCGCCGTAGCTATGATATCGTCTGCCGTGAGCTTCTGCCGTGTTTCACGGTTTGCGTAGACGACTACGCTGACGGAGTCTTCGCCGATAACCTGATAAACGTCTCCCGCAGAAGTGATAATGTCCTCATTTACGATCGTGACCGGGATGCCTGAAAAGGTCTGGCTTCCGACCGGATTGTCCAGATTCACCACGATCAGCCACAGGAACGCCGAAAAGATAAACGCCATGATTTTCAGGCCCAGATTCGTTGTAAGCTTGTACTTTCTCATTTTCTGCGCCATCCTTTCCGTATAGAAAATCTCTTCTGCTCCGAATTCCTATACTGAATCTGGCTCAGTTTTTCCCTGAGTTCCTCACGCTTCACTCCCCTTGTCAGCCTGCCTCCCAGGGCTACTGATACAAGCCCTGTCTCCTCAGAAACGGCGATGACCAGGGCGTCGCATACTTCGCTCATGCCAAGCGCAGCCCTGTGACGCGTGCCAAGGTCCTTGCTGATACTCATATTATCTGACAGCGGAAGATAACAGGTCGCAGATGTGATCCTGTTGCCGCGGATGATCACCGCTCCGTCATGAAGCGGCGTATTATGCTCAAATATATTGATAAGAACCTGGGAGGACACTTTACAGTCCAGTTCGATCCCGGTCATCTCATATTCGTTAAGCCGTATCGCCTGCTCTACCACGATCAGAGCGCCTGTGCAGACGCTGCCCATCTCATAGCACGCCGCCACGATGCTGTCGGCAGTCGCGTCAGAGAAGCGCTCGTTCTCCCTGCTCTTGTCGAACGGGTTGATATTGCTGAGCAGGTTCTTCTCGCCCAGTTTCTCAAGAGCTCTGCGCAGTTCCGGCTGGAACACCACGATCGCTGCGATCGCCAGCACATTGATCGACTGTGCGGCCAGATAGAGTATCGTGTGCATCTGGAACAGCCACGCCAGCAGGATAAACGCTCCCAGCATGATGATCCCTCTGAGCAGCATCCATGCTTTCGTATTCTTGATCCACAGCATGATCTCATACAGGATCACAGTCAGGATGAGGATCTCTACGATATCCTTGATCTCAATGGCCGGAAAGTACCTAACATTTGTGTAATTGTCTATGAAGTTCCTCAGCCAGTCTATCATGCTGTGCTCCACCACCTTGTTTACTCTGTCCTGTCGTTCTCCTGCAAAAGTCCCAGCTCTTTACCCAGGCTTCTTGTCAGCAGTATTTCTTCTGTATTTGTATCCACAGTCCCGCCCGGAGCATTATTTGCGCTCCTTCCGGGCTGTGCCGACCGCCCCGGGCTTCCCGCATTTCCCGCCGCAGCCTGTCCCGTCCTCTCGGGCCGACTTTGTGCCCCGGCATTTTTATCTTCCTGAGACTTACGCCCGGTTATCCGCTTCACTTCTTTTTCAGGCGCCGAGACTCCGACTTTCGGAACTGCTTTGACATAATAATAGTATTCATCATCCTCAAATTGTATATTCTCCGTCCGCGAATAATCCATGGAGAAAAAGATCAACTCAAGCACGAGCCCGACGACGATCCCCAGAACCGCGCTCGCGATGATCGTTGTGTAAGAGATACCCGTCTCCAGCACAATGTTTCCCGCTGACGCCACGGTCACGCAGACTACCGAGCCGACTGCGGATGCGATCTTCCACGCGTGGTTCACCGCTCTTGTGCGCACAACATTTACCACCAGGATGCCGATCACTACAGCGCCGACCATGAGCCACATCTCTTTGCTGCTGAACACCTGCCTTGTAAAGCTTATAAGACTGTCCGCCATGCTGTCCGCATCTGCACTCCGCAGTACTGTAGCCGAGGTCTTGACATAATCGATCATATAAAATGAGATGATTCCGCAGGCTGCGGGCACGATCCAGACAGGAGTGCCCAGCAGGCCGAATATGACCGGGACTACAAACGGGATCTTCAGGCCGAATGCGATCGCAGATAAGAGGACGATCCATGCTTTTTTCGGCGTGAACCGGAAATAAAATATATACATGAGCAGGAAGATCACGAGCGATACGGCCGCGATCGGCATAGACAATGCATAAAAATGCACAAGCACCAGAACTGTAGCCGCCATGACCATCACGATCATGGGGAAAAACGTACAGATCACCGCAAGGCCTGCCGTGCAGGCTACAGACGACGCCATCTCCATGAATCCGACATTGGCATTGATGAGTCCGAACAGCAATAATCCCAACAGGAACTGCAGTACCTTTAATATATACGCTGAGTATCTTGCATATATCTCCTGCAGCTTTTCGCGCCAAACTAATAAAGTGCTCATGGTCTGTTTTTCTCCTTTTTACTATTCATCTTTTCCAGACGGGAGAGGTCTCTTACATATTTTTTCACCCGCTGTTTAGCCTGGATATGCTTTCTTTTATAGAAAATACCGGCGCCGATACCGTAGATGATCAAAAGGCTCAAATAAATCCCCGCTGCGATTATCAGGAGGATCAAAAGCTTCATTATCGTGATGCCCTCTACGACTGTTTCCCCGAAGCACAGAAAAAGCAGCGCCGCTGTGAGGCAAAAGCCGATCGAGATCCATATCAGAGTGATCCATGTGTTCAGGCTGGCATAATCTTTCTGGTAGTAACTGTTGATCTTGAGATCTTCTTCGCCGTATCTCTTTTCGTAGATTGCAGCCTTTGTCATCAGACGTATCTTTCTCTTATCCAACATAACGCTTTACAAGTCCTCTCTATGTACCGTTTTTATATCCTATTTTAGTCCATTATGTTTTAGTATATCATATACTCAGATGCCTTGTCCAATGCTTACGGTCAAAAAGTAGACATTTTGGGCCCCGGCGATCTTCAGGACTTTTGCCGCGTGCTCCAGTGTTGCTCCGGTCGTATAGATATCGTCTATAAGGAGTACGTTTTTACAGGGCTTCCAGTCTTTTGAAACACCAAAAGCGCCTTTCAGATTCTTCTTCCTTTCACCCCGGCCCAGTTTTTTCTGCGGGGCTGTCTTTTTGATCCGGCGCAGCACTTCCCGACGCACGGGGATCCCCGTCAGTTCCGACAGTTCCCGTGACAGGATCTCGGACTGGTTAAACCCCCTCTTTCTCAGGCGGGACGGATGAAGAGGGATCGGTATGATCTCATCAATCTGCCATCTTTGGATCTGGCCGCCGTACTGTTCGGCAAGCTCCCCGGCAAATATCCTCCCCCAGCTCCGCCTGTTTTTGTACTTGAACCTGTACAGCGCACCGGAGACAGGCTCCTGATGGAGCCAGATATTTTTCCCCTGACTGACGGCATGATCCGACAGGCTGCAGTCAGCGCAGTACTCTTGCGTTTCCCTTTTCAGCGGTTTCCCGCAGTGCATGCAGCGCGGTTCTCTGATATATACGATCTTTTTTCTGCAGCGTCCGCATATGCCCTCCGGCGATATCTTCCCGCAGAACGGACATACTTTCGGATACAGAAGATTTAATAAGAACGCCGGAATTCCTGTATCCTTTCTGCCAGGCTTGTGTACCTTGCCTGCTCGTACCTGTTTTGTATCATTTCCTGAAATACCGTATCACTCCCTACGATCATAAGGCATTTCTTTGCCCTCGTCACTGCCGTGTACAACAAGTTTCGGTTATAAAGGGGCTTTGGCCCCGGAAGGAGCGGGATGATGACCGCCGGATATTCGCTCCCCTGCGACTTATGCACAGTGATCGCATAGGCGAGTTCCAGCTCCTCCGTCATGTCAAATCCGTATTTTACCTTTCTGGCTTCGTCAAACTCCACCTCTATCGTCTCTGTATATTCGTTGATCTCAGTGATAACGCCCATATCTCCGTTGAAGATCCCGGTCCCTTTGTCAACGGCCAGGCCAAACCGCGTTGTCACTTCCCATTCGAGCTGATAATTGTTCTTGATCTGCATCACCTTGTCGCCCTCGCGAAAGAGTCTGCCGTTTATTTCTTTCTCATTTTTCTTCTTGTCTTCCGGGTTCAGATATCGCTGAAGAACCGTATTGAGACGTTCCACACCAAGGAGCCCTTTTCTCGTAGGCGTCATGACCTGGATCTCGCTCGGATCGGCCCCCACATACCGGGGCAGCTTTTTCTGGATGAGCATGATGGTTACTCCGATGATCGTATCCGCATCATCTCTCTTCAGAAAGAAAAAGTCCCTGCTCTTATTGTCCAGAAGAACCGGTTCTCCCGCATTGATCTTGTGTGCGTTCATCACGATATCGCTCTCTCCTGCCTGCCGGAATATCCTCGTGAGCGTCACAACCGGGAACTGCCCGGAAGCAATGATGTCTTTGAGTACGCTCCCCGCCCCGACCGACGGGAGCTGATCCACATCTCCTACCAGAACAAGCCTTGTGCCGGGAACAACTGCCGAAAGGAGAGCATGCATCAGAGAGAGATCCACCATGGACATCTCGTCAATGATGATCACGTCGGCCTCAAGAGGATTCTGCCGGTTTCTCATAAATCCACCCGTTCCCTCCTCTTCCCCGGGATTTACATTCACTTCGAGCAGCCGGTGGATCGTCTGCGCTTCGTATCCGGTCGCCTCAGTCATCCTCTTCGCCGCCCGTCCGGTGGGCGCGGCAAGAAAAATGCTCATCCCCTCGCTCTCGAAAAACATGATCATCGTGTTGATCGTTGTCGTCTTGCCTGTTCCGGGACCGCCGGTTAATACGAGCAGGCCGTGTTTGATCGATTCGATCACGGCTCTGTGCTGCATGGGATCCAGTTCGATCTGTTCATTTTCCTCTACTTTGTTCAGCCGCCTCTCCATCATATCCTCGGGCATCTCACAGTCGATGTTAAGATCGTGGAGCATCTTCGCAGTATTCAGTTCAAGATAATAGTAATGAGCCGGATAGATCCTTATCTGTCCGTTCTCTTCTTTCATCACAGTCTTCTTCTCGATGCACAGGTCCATGATGTGTTTCTCAATATCATAGATCTCAACTCCGAGAAGCTCTCCCGCCTTTTTCATGAGCATATCCTGCGGAAGATAGATGTGTCCCTCTCCCACTGCCTGCTGAAGCGTATAGAAAAGCCCGCTTTTTATGCGGTAGTCCGAGTCTGTATGTATGCCGATGCGCGCAGCGATCTCATCCGCCGTCTTAAATCCCACACCCTCGATGTTGTCCGCGAGCTGATAAGGATTTTCTTCCAGTACTTTGTATACCTCCATACCGTAACGCTTATATATCTTTGCCGCAAGTTTTGTGGAAATTCCGTATTTCTGAAGATAGATCATCGCTTTGCGCATATCTTTCTTTTCCCCGACCTGCTCTGCGATCTCTCTTGCCTTTCTCTCGCTGATCCCTTTGATCTCAGCAAGGCGTTCCGGCTCCTCCTCAATGATGCGGAACGTATCGTTTTTAAACTTCTTTACGATCCTGCCTGCAAGTGCGGCGCCCACCCCCCTGACAGCGCCGGAGCCCAGATATCGCTCGATGGACACCAGATCATCCGGTTCTTTCACACTGTGGGCTTCTACTTTAAACTGCGTGCCGTATACGCTGTGATCGACATATCCGCCTGTGAGTTCCAGCTTCTCTCCTTCACTGATATAGTTAAAGTTTCCCACGCAGGTGATTTCCCCGTCATCATTTTCCAGGTTGAATACGGTATATCCATTATCTTCGTTGCGGAACACGATGTGTTCCACATAACCTGTTACTGTTTCCAAATCCTTATCCTTTCCTGCAACGCCAGAACAGGGATGTGTCCCGCTGCTCACATCCCTGTCCATGACCGTCTAAAAATCTTTTCTTCCGCTCATGAATTCGACAAATTCCCCGGTCCCGATTGCTACGACTTTCATCGGATCTTCTGCCGTCATAGTATTGATCCCCGTCTTTTCCTCAATCAGTTCCTCCAGGCCCCGCAGCATTGCGCCGCCGCCTGTCAGGACGATCCCCCGGTCCAGGATATCCGCCGACAGTTCCGGCGGAGTCTGCTCCAGTACGGAGATGACCGCTTCAACGATCTGGCTGGTGGCCTCCCTCAAAGCCTCCTCTGTCTCAGAAGACGTCACTGTGACGGTCTTGGGCAGTCCGGTCACGAGATTTCTTCCTCTGACTTCCATCGTTTCTTCCTCTACGAGAGGATACGTGGTGCCGATCTTTATCTTGATATCCTCCGCGGTCCTCTCGCCGATCAGAAGATTATGTTTCTTTCGCATATAGCGGACGATCGCCTCGTCAAAATCGTCTCCCGCGACTTTGATCGACGTATTCACCACCGTGCCGCCCAGAGAGATAACGGCAATGTCCGAGGTGCCGCCGCCGATATCCACGATCATATTTCCGCATGGCTTTGCGATATCGATCCCGGCGCCGATCGCTGCGGCGACCGGCTCCTCGATCAGATGAACCTCTCTTGCCCCCGCTGCAAACGTCGCTTCTTCTACCGCTTTCTTCTCTACCTCGGTCACGCCGCTGGGCACGCAGATGCTGATGCGCGGCTTTTTAAATGTACGTCTCCCCAGCGCTTTCTGGACAAAATACTTGATCATCTTCTCGGTCACTGTGTAATCTGAGATCACACCCTGGCGAAGCGGCCGTACCGCCACAATATTTCCCGGCGTCCTGCCGAGCATCAGGCGGGCCTCCTCGCCAATTGCCTTTATCACATTGGTATCTCTGTCAAACGCAACGACCGAGGGCTCTTTGAGTACTACGCCCTTGCCGTGTACATATACCAGTACACTGGCAGTTCCGAGATCGATCCCGATATCTACTGACATATTCAATTCTCCCTTCCAAATCTTTATACTCTTTCCCGCGAAACTGCTCTGCACAGTACCAGATCCATATGATAAAAGCCATATCCGGGATCTGCCCCATACCGGTGCAGGGTTTCCTGTATCTCACTCCCTGCCGGGCTTTTTCTGAAACAATAACTATTCAGCCCGCGCCTCTCGCAAAGCCGCACTTTCGTGCTTACTATGGCCGGACTATTATTGTAAAATTATCTGTATGACGGAATACAGGCAGGTTCCCTCCTCCTGCCTGTCCGCAATAACCAGTATAATAGACTTTCAAAAAAATGGAAAGACCTTTTTCAGATTTTATTTTCTTTTCAGCATTTCATCTATATATTTCCCTGTATGGGACTTTTCATGCGCCGCAACTTCTTCCGGAGCGCCGCACGCTACGACCGTGCCGCCCCGGTCTCCGCCCTCCGGTCCGATATCGATGATATAATCTGCGGTCTTGATCACATCCAGGTTGTGTTCAATGACTATGACTGTGTTGCCGTCTCCGGAAAGTCTCCTCAGAATCTCCGTCAGCTTGTGGACGTCCGCAAAGTGCAGTCCTGTCGTGGGCTCATCCAGGATATAGACTGTTTTCCCTGTGCTTCGCTTACTCAGCTCCGCCGCCAGCTTGATCCTCTGCGCCTCGCCGCCCGAAAGCTCGGTGGACGGCTGGCCAAGCCGGATATAAGAGAGTCCCACGTCGTAAAGAGTCTGCATCTTTCTGCGGATGCTGGGCACTGCGTCAAAAAATTCCAGCGCTTCCTCTACCATCATATTGAGCACGTCATAGATGGATTTTCCTTTGTACTTTACTTCCAGTGTCTCACGGTTATAACGCTTCCCGCCGCACACCTCGCATGGTACGTATACGTCCGGCAGAAAATGCATCTCGATCTTGAGGATACCGTCGCCCGCGCACGCTTCGCACCGCCCGCCTTTTACGTTAAAGCTGAATCTTCCTTTTTTATAACCTCTCGCCTTCGCGTCCGGCGTCGCGGCAAACAGATCCCGGATCAGGTCAAATACACCGGTATAAGTCGCCGGATTCGATCTTGGCGTACGCCCGATCGGAGACTGATCGATATTGATCACCTTGTCCACCTGATCCAGCCCTTCGATTTTCTTATGTTTCCCGGGGATCATGCGTGCGCGGTTCAGATCACGGGCCAGTCTTTTATAAAGAATCTCGTTTACAAGCGAGCTTTTTCCCGAACCGGAAACACCGGTCACACACGTCATCACCCCCAGAGGAAATGCAACGTCGATTTTTTTCAGATTGTTCTCCTGCGCGCCGATCACTTTCAGCCAGCCTGCAGGTTTCTTTCTCTCCTCCGGCACCGGAATCTTGATCTTTCCCGAGAGGTACGCACCTGTCACAGAATTCTTATTCTTCATGATCTCCTGCGCTGTGCCGGCGGCAACCACTTCACCGCCGTGCTCTCCTGCTCCCGGCCCGATGTCTACGATATAATCTGAAGCCAGCATCGTATCCTCGTCATGCTCCACCACGATCAGCGAATTCCCCAGATCTCTTAAATGCTTGAGAGTAGCGAGCAGCTTGTCATTATCTCTCTGATGCAGCCCGATACTCGGCTCATCCAGAATATACGCCACTCCCACCAGTCCGGAGCCGATCTGCGTGGCCAGGCGGATGCGCTGCGCCTCGCCGCCCGACAGGGTTCCCGTCGCACGCGCCAGCGTAAGATAATCCAGCCCCACATCCATCAGGAACTGGATCCTTGCCCGTATCTCTTTGAGGATCTGCCCTCCGATCATCATCTGGGTGTCGTTCAGTTTCAGATCTTTTAAAAACTGCTGCAGCTTCTCGACCGAAAGAGCGGTCACCTCCGCAATATTTTTATCAGCGACAGTCACCGCCAGAGCGCCGGGTTTGAGTCTCTGGCCTTTGCAGGCAGAGCAGGGCGTGATGTTCATGAAAGTTTCATATTCTGCTTTTGAAGCCTCGGAACCAGTCTCCCGGTATCTGCGCTCCACATTTTTGATCAGTCCTTCAAAAGCAACATCGTAAACGCCCTCGCCCCTCTGGCCTTTATAAAAAACTTTCACGCTTTTTCCATTCGTGCCATGTATGAGAACATCATGGATTTTCTTCGGATATTTTTCAAACGGCGTGTCCAGATCGAACCCGTACTCTTTGCAGAGAGCCTCCAGGATCGCATGGGTGAAACTGGATTTGTCCGTGCAGGACTGCCATCCCAGCACTGCGATCGCGCCTTCGCTGATCGAAAGGGACGGATCCGGGATCATAAGCTCCTCTGCAAATTCCATCTTGTAGCCCAGACCGATACACTCCGGGCACGCGCCGAACGGATTGTTAAAAGAAAAGCTTCTGGGCTCGATCTCCTCGATACTGATACCGCAGTCAGGGCAGGAAAAGCTCTGACTGAACTTCATCGGTTCCCCGTCGATCACATCTACTATCAACAGTCCCTCAGCCAGATGGAGCACGCTTTCCACTGAATCCGTCAGACGTTTCTCGATCCCCGGACGCACGATCAGACGGTCCACGATGATCTCTATATTGTGCTTGATATTTTTATCCAGCGAGATTTCTTCGGAAAGCTCATACATATTTCCGTCTATGCGGACGCGGACATAACCGCTGCGTTTCGCCCGCTCCAGGAGCTTTGCATGAGTTCCCTTGCGTCCGCGCACCACAGGCGCCAGAAGCTGGATCCTTGTCCGCTCCGGCAGCGCCATGATCTGATCTACCATCTGATCCACGGTCTGTTTCGCAATCTCCCTGCCGCATTTCGGGCAATGTGGAATACCGACTCTTGCATACAGAAGCCGGAAATAGTCATAGATCTCCGTCACAGTTCCCACGGTAGAACGGGGATTGTGGTTCGTTGATTTCTGGTCAATGGAAATCGCCGGAGACAGGCCCTCTATACTCTCCACATCCGGTTTCTCCATCTGACCTAAAAACTGTCTTGCATAAGATGACAGAGACTCCATATATCGTCTCTGTCCCTCTGCGTAGATCGTATCAAAAGCAAGAGAAGATTTCCCCGATCCGCTTAAGCCTGTCAGCACGACCAGCTCATTTCTCGGGATGTCCACATCTATGTTCTTTAAGTTATTCTCATTTGCTCCCCGGATCCTGATATATTTCCGGGCATCCATCTTAACTCCCATGTATCTTTGTCATTTCCTTCCTGTATATCATTTATCATAATATCAATTATCATGATATCATTTATCATGACAACTCAGTTGCAGTCAGCACATCGGCGCAGTTTTGCAGATGGAGCAGGCTAAACTGTTTTAATCGAGATCGTTGAGCATCTTCTTGAGATCGACCAGCTTGTCACGCAGCTCTGCCGCCGCCTCGAAGTTCAGCTCTGCGGCCGCTTTCTTCATCTGCTTTGTCAGATCTTTTATGAGCTTTTCCAGTTCTTTTGCGCTCATGGACTCCGGATCTTTCTCCATGCGCATCTCTTCCGCCGCGACCTTCTTCGAGATGCTGATCAAATCGCGGACAGACTTCTGGATCACCTGCGGCGCGATGCCGTGTTCTTCATTGTAATTCATCTGGATCTCACGGCGGCGCTTCGTCTCGTCGATCGCCATCTGCATGGATTCGGTTACCGCATCCGCGTACATGATGACGTGTCCCTCAGCATTACGGGCAGCACGCCCAATCGTCTGGATCAACGACGTCTCTGAGCGCAGGAATCCTTCTTTGTCTGCATCCAGGATCGCCACCAGAGTGATCTCGGGGATATCAAGTCCTTCTCTTAGAAGATTGATCCCGACAAGCACATCAAACACATCGAGACGCATGTCCCGGATGATCTCCGTACGTTCCAGTGTATCTACATCGGAATGGAGATATTTCACGCGGATGCCGACTTCACGCATATAGTCTGTAAGGTCCTCCGCCATACGCTTGGTCAGCGTTGTCACAAGAACTTTATTCTTCTTTGAGACCTCCTTGTTGATCTCACCGATCAGATCGTCGATCTGACCTTCCACCGGCCGTACGCTCACTTCCGGATCGAGAAGTCCGGTCGGACGGATCACCTGCTCCGCACGCAGGAGCTCGTGCTCTTCCTCATAAGGTCCGGGCGTCGCCGACACAAACATGACCTGATTTATCTTACTCTCAAATTCTTCAAAATTCAAGGGGCGGTTATCTTTCGCCGACGGAAGCCGGAATCCATAATCCACCAGCGTAGACTTTCTGGACTGATCTCCGTGGTACATGCCTCCGATCTGCGGGATCGTCTTGTGCGACTCATCGATCATCATGATAAAATCATCCGGGAAATAATCGATCAGCGTATAGGGCGGCTGACCGGGAGCAAGCCCCGCAAGATGCCGCGAATAGTTCTCGATCCCCGAGCAGAATCCGGTTTCTTTGAGCATCTCGATATCAAAATTCGTACGCTCCGCAATGCGCTGTGCTTCCAGAAGCTTGTCCTGCCGCCTGAATTCTTTCACCCGCCCGTCCAGTTCTTCCTCGATGTCATGTACTGCTCTTTTTATATTATCCTTGTCCACAACATAGTGTGATGCCGGAAAGATCGCAACATGCTTTAATTCATCCTTTATTTCTCCCGTCAGGATATCGATCTCCGTGATGCGGTCCACTTCATCCCCGAAAAACTCTACCCTTACCGCCGTATCGCTCTCATTTGCCGGTATGATCTCAAGCACGTCGCCCCGCACGCGGAATGTGCCGCGATGAAAATCCATATCATTGCGGTCGTACTGGATCTCGATCAGTTTACGGCAAACTTCGTCCCTGTCCCTGACCATGCCCGGACGCAGAGAGATCACCATGTTCTGGTAGTCCACCGGGTTACCCAGTCCGTAAATGCAGGAAACACTGGCAACAATAATCACGTCCCGCCGCTCCGTCAGCGCCATGGTGGCGGAAAGGCGGAGCTTGTCGATCTCCTCGTTGATGGCGGAATCCTTGGCGATGTAGGTGTCCGAGGAGGGGACGTAGGCTTCGGGCTGGTAGTAGTCGTAGTAGGAGACAAAAAATTCCACAGAGTTTGACGGAAAGAACTCTTTAAATTCATTATACAATTGTGCCGCCAATGTTTTATTATGCGCAATAATCAATGTCGGTTTGTTCAGGGCTGCTATGACATTTGCCATGGTAAATGTCTTTCCAGATCCCGTAACCCCTAGTAAAGTCTGGCATTGATTGCCTTCTTTGAATCCTTTCACAAGCGCTTCAATCGCCTGTGGCTGATCGCCTGTTGGCTGATACGGCGCCTCCAATTTAAATATTTTTTCTTCACTCATAACTTGTTCTCCCAATTATATTCTGAGTTTTTAAGCGTTATTTACACGAATTTTTCGTGTAAGCAACCACTAAAATATGAGTACATCTCAACGAGCACGTATTTTGTCGCAAAACCATTAACGTTGTTTCAAGAACAAACGTTCTCCATTATTCTATCTTATATTATATCTGGTGTCAATTCTGCTTTTATAG
>CALWAR010000100.1 GCA_944375765.1 uncultured Mediterraneibacter sp.
ATGAGCTTTTAAGAGAGCTCCGCATGAAAACTCCGGACGAGATCAAGCGTTATCAGAAAATCATTGCCAACCGTGACGCGATCCTCGCGGACGCTCAGGCAAAAGCAGAGGCCATGATCGAGGAGGCGCAGGTCCAGACAACTGAGCTCGTCAGCGAGCATGAGATCATGCAGCAGGCGTACGCGCAGGCAAATGAGATCGTAACCCAGGCCACCGCACAGGCTCAGGAGATCATCGATAATGCCACAGCGGATGCAAACGCCATCCGGATCGGGGCGATCCAGTACACAGACGATCTGCTTGCCAATGCAGAGAGTATCATCGGGCATACACTGGACAGTTATACGACAAAATATGACGGACTGATCAATTCCCTTCAGGAATGTTATGATACGGTTCGTTCCAACAGATCTGAGCTTGTGATCTCCGAGGAAGATACCGAGAACTACGATGTTCAGAACTGATACCGCTTTTCAGAATACGCGCAAATATATAACGCCCAACAGACTGGCTGCCGCTGCGGCAGTCAGTTTTTGTGCGATATAGGGCAGAAAGGGAAGTCCTGCATCCCGAACCATACATTCCGTCTGTGCCGCGGCGCATATACCTCCAAAGGAGGTCAGCCCGAGGACGAGAGGGTAGCTCACAGAAAGATCCGGTATCGATCCGTGGATCATGAGGATGCCGTTTGTGATCTCCAGCAACGGAAGGACAGATGCAAGGAGCGGATGACCGTCGGCCGGTTCTTTCAGCAGAGAGATCAGTATCGAAAAAAATATGATATAGAGTCCTACTTTTACGATGGATTCAAAGCTGTCTGTCAGACAGGAGTCCAGCATGGAAAAATCAAATGCTTTCGCACTGTTCCCGCTTTTCTCCGACACCGACGGAAAATGTTTCCTGCCTCTTAGATAAAATCGCCGGAAGATCTGACTGAGCAGCGCCGGCACCAGGATCAGAATCAGGAGCGTAGGCAGCATAAGCTCTTCCCGGTCAAATGTCTTCCATACGATAAAATTGATGATGAAGATCGGGCTTGTATTATTGCAGAAAGAGAGGAGATAGGCTCCTTCATCCCGGGAGATCCTGCCTGACCGTACAAGATCAGCCGAAGTCTTCGCTCCCATCGGATACCCGCACAGAAAACCGGCGATCACTGCGAAAGCGCCGTTCGGCGATGTGGCGAACAGAAGTGAAGAAAGCTTCCCAAACAGTCTGGCTATGATGTCCAGACCTCCGCCTGCGAGCATCAGGCTGGAGACGAGCATAAAGGGAAAGAGCGTTGGGAACACAATCTGAAACCACAGGAGCAGACCACTCTCGGCTCCATTGAAAACTGCTTTTGGCGAGACCAGCATCGCGAGGAAGAGAAATACTGCAAGAGATCCTGATATGATCTGTTTCATTAATATACTCCGATCCGCATCGTAAAAGGCTTATTTCAGATATATGACGGTAGTATGTTCTTTATGAAGCCGTCATATAGTAAAACAAAAAAGGTGTTATTATTGAAACGGATATTCAGATACAGTGTTTTCCTTTTTTTGCTCAGTTTCTTCTGTGCTCTCTGGATACCAAAGCTGAGATATTTAAGTGAGAGCAGCAGGCTTGATCCCGCTACGCTAAAGAGCGCGGGATTCAGACAGCAGCCTGTGGACAAAGAGACAGAGCAGGTGATCCGGAATATGGAGGATCCCGGCGAGTATCTTGCCGTGTACTGGCTGGAAACAAAGTTCGGGGAACGGAGCTCAGCTCTGTCTCCTGACAATATCCTCACTATGAGAAAGCGGTGGGAGAGAGCCGACGGCTGGGGAGAATACTTAAGCGCCTGTCAGTCAGTGTGGGATGACCTTACATATTTTCCGGTAGCGTCACGGGATATCGGTTCGGATGTGTCGTATGAAGATTCCTGGATGTTCGGCCGGTCGTACAAAGGCGAGCGGGAGCATGAGGGCACGGATATCATGTCCCGTAAAAACGAGCGGGGCGTACTCCCTGTCGTCAGTATGACTGACGGAGTGGTACAGAATAAAGGATGGCTGGAACTGGGCGGATACAGGGTAGGCATCCGCGCTCCCCACGGCGCTTACTTTTACTATGCGCACCTGGATTCCTACGCGGATATCTATGTGGGCGATGAGATAAAAGCCGGCGATCTGCTTGGCTTTATGGGTGATACCGGCTATGGGACAGAAGAAGGGACAAAAGGCAAATTCCCGGTGCATCTCCACCTTGGGATCTATATCTACAGTGAAGATCAGGAGATCAGCGTCAATCCCTATCCCGCCCTGAAATATGTTGAGGAGAAAATCATCGACTATCAGGACGCGGGATGATATACTATCGACTATGGAGGAAGTATGATGAATCTGCCATCAGAATTTGAAAAGAAGATGAAACGTCTGCTCGGCGCAGAGTATAATGATTATCTCAGCTGTTTTGACGAGCCGCGGCACTTCGGGCTCCGCGTCAATACGGCAAAGATCTCAGTGGAAGACTTTCTGAAGATATCTCCGTGGCCTCTGGAAAAAGTACCGTGGATCCGCAACGGTTTTTACTACGACGGGGAGAACTGCCATCCTGCCAGACACCCTTACTATTTTGCCGGCCTTTATTATCTGCAGGAGCCAAGCGCTATGACTCCTGCGGACCGGCTTCCCGTTGAACCAGGAGACCGTGTGCTGGATGTATGCGCCGCGCCCGGCGGAAAAGCGACGGAACTGGGCGCCCGGCTGAACGGGACCGGACTGCTGGCAGCCAACGACCTGAGCAGCTCCCGGGCCAAAGGCTTATTAAAGAATATCGAACTTATGGGGCTTGGCAATATCCTTGTGCTGAGCGAGGAGCCGGGGAAACTGATCCCGTATTTTACAGAATATTTTGACAAGATCCTGATCGACGCCCCGTGTTCCGGGGAGGGGATGTTCCGAAAAGACCGGAAGATGATCCGCGCGTGGGAGGAGCACGGCCCGGATTATTTCGCCAGGATACAGAAAAGCCTCGTCACCCAGGCGGCTCAGATGCTCAGGCCCGGCGGAATGATGCTGTACTCGACCTGTACTTTCTCACCGGAAGAAAACGAGCAGACGATCGAATATCTCCTGCAGCAGTATCCGGATCTTGAAGTGTGCAGCATAGACGCATATGAAGGGTTCGCATACGGGATGCCTGAACTGACTGAGTCCGGGGACGAGAGACTTAGGAAGACTGTGAGGATCTTCCCCCACAGTATGAAAGGAGAGGGACATTTCCTTGCCCTTGTAAGAAAAATGGACGCCGGTCTTACCTCTGTTCCCGAAACTTCCTCGCATCCCGCCAATAAAGGCGGGACAGGGACCAAACGTAAAAAAATCCCGGAAGAACTTGCGGATTTTCTCTCAGACGTAAACAGGGAATTTGATCCGGAACGGATCGAGATCCGGGCGGACAAGGTGTACTATATGCCGGAAGGTCTTCCGGCACTGAACAAGATCCGCTTCCTTCGCACAGGACTTTTTCTGGGAGAACTGAAAAAGAGACGTTTCGAGCCAGGCCAGGCTTTCGCCATGAATCTGCAAAAAGACGAATATGCCCGGACGATCGATCTCCCTGCGTCCGATGGACGCGTTGTCAGATACCTGAAAGGAGAGACTCTTGAAGTCGATGATCTTGTGCCGGCAGAAGAAAAAGGATGGTATCTTGTCTGTACCGACGGCTATCCGCTCGGATTTGGAAAACTTGCGGGACAGGTGCTTAAGAATAAATATCTCCCGGGATGGCGGTGGCAGTCGTCATGAAGATCAGACTGGACAAATATCTTGCAGACATGGGGCTAGGCGCCAGAAGCCAGGTGAAAAAAGAGATCCGGGACGGCGGCGTCACGGTCAACGGCGCTGTGACCCGCAGGCCGGAGACGAAGATCGACACGGAACAAGATGAGATCGCATTTCACGGGGAGCCTGTTGCCTACACAGAATACGAATACTATATGCTGAACAAACCGGCGGGGGTGGTGTCCGCCTCCAGCGACCGGCAGGAGACGACGGTGATCGACCTGATCGGGGAGCGGAAAAGAAACGGCCTCTTTCCGATAGGACGGCTTGACAAAGATACAGAAGGGCTTCTTATCATCACCAATAACGGCGAACTTGCACATCGGCTGCTCTCCCCTAAAAAGCATGTGGATAAAGTTTACTTTGCGAGGATAAAAGGGTATGTAACAGAAACCGATGTGGAAAACTTTTCCCGCGGAGTGGATATCGGCGACGAAAAACCGACTCTGCCGGCAGAGCTTTTTATCTGCCGGTCAGATGATATCTCCGAGATCCGGCTGACCATCCGGGAAGGAAGATTCCATCAGGTGAAGCGCATGTTCCGCGCTGTCGGAAAAGAAGTCGTTTATCTGAAACGTCTCCGCATGGGCGACGTCTCCCTGGACGACGGCCTGATGCCGGGAGAGTACCGCAGACTGACAGAAGAAGAGGTAGAAAGATTATGCTCACAGGAAAAAAAGCTGTAATATTTGATATGGACGGTTCTCTGGTAGACTCCATGTGGATCTGGCCGGAGGTGGACAGGATCTATATGGATAAATATCATCTCACAGAACCTCCGACTTTCCACAGGGATATCGAGGGGATGAGCTACACAGAGACAGCGCAGTATTTCGTGGATACATTTGCAGACCTCGACCGTACTGTCGCACAGGTGATGCAGGAGTGGCGGGACATGACGATCCATCTCTATGCGACAAAGGTGTTTCCAAAGCCGGGCGCAGTGGAGTTCTTAAAAGATATGAAGCGACGGGGCATCGCTCTGGGGATCGCTACGAGCAACGACAGGAGCATCGCCGACGCAGCGCTGAATGCCCGCCATCTTGCTCCGTATTTTGACTCCGTGCGCACTTCCTGCGAAGTGTCCGCCGGGAAGCCGGCGCCGGATGTGTACCTGAAAGTGGCGGAAGACCTCCATGTCGAGCCGTCCTCGTGCCTGGTCTTTGAAGACATACCCAACGGCATCCTGGCAGGAAAGAATGCGGGGATGGAAGTGTGCGCAGTGGATGATGAATTTTCCAGACCGCTGGAAAAGGAAAAGAAACAGCTCGCGGATTATTTTATCCGGGATTTTCATGATATTTTCAGACATACCTATGAAAGGTGCGATGAACAGAAGTGACACACACTGATTTTTTGCCGGTAAACAGAAATGATATGACGAAACGCGGATGGGACAGCGTGGACTTTGCCTATGTGATCGGCGACGCCTATGTGGATCACCCGTCTTTTGGACACGCGATCATCAGCCGCGTGCTGGAATCACGCGGTTATCGGGTGGGGATCATCTCCCAGCCGGACTGGAGAGATCCAAAGAGCATCCGGGTGTTCGGAGAGCCGCGGCTGGGATTCCTTGTATCCGCCGGCAATATGGATTCCATGGTCAATCATTACAGCGTGTCAAAAAAGCGCAGAAAGACAGACGCGTACACACCGGGCGGAGAGCCGGGAAAACGGCCGGACTATGCGTGCGTGGTATATGGGAACCTGATCCGAAAGACTTACAAAAAGACTCCCGTCATCCTTGGCGGGATCGAGGCAAGTCTGAGAAGACTGGCTCATTATGATTACTGGTCGGACCGGCTGAAGCGTTCCATCCTCCTGGACTCGGGCGCTGATATGATCTCCTACGGGATGGGCGAGCGCTCGATCGTGGAAATCGCAGACGCCTTAAGCGCAGGCATCCCGGTAAGCGAACTGACCTACATCGCGGGCACTGTGGCGAAAGTCAGAGACAAAGACCGGATCTGCGATGCAGAACTCCTTCCGTCCTACGAGGAGATGAGATCCGATAAGAGGCTCTATGCCAGGAGTTTTTACACCCAGTATCTCAATACAGACGCCTATACCGGGAAGCGCCTGGCCGAGCCGTACTCGGATCATCTGTATCTCGTGCAGAATCCGCCGGCAGAACCTCTGAGCACGCTAGAGATGGATGACGTATATGACCTTCCTTATATGAGAACATATCATCCGTCCTATGAGGCAAGAGGCGGCATACCGGCAGTTACGGAAGTGCGGTTCAGCCTGATCAGCAGCAGAGGATGCTTCGGCGGATGCAGCTTCTGCGCTCTGACGTTCCATCAGGGACGGATCGTGCAGGCAAGGAGCCATGAGTCGCTCCTGCGGGAAGCCAGTCTGTTTACTAAGGAGAAAGACTTCAAGGGATACATCCACGACGTGGGCGGTCCCACAGCTAATTTCCGCCATCCCTCCTGTGAAAAGCAGATCGGACAGGGAGTCTGCAAAAAAAGGCAGTGCCTGTTCCCGCATCCATGTAAAAATATTGATGCAGATCACAGCGATTATGTCACACTTTTAAGAAAACTCAGAGAAATACCGGGAGTGAAGAAAGTATTTATCCGTTCGGGGATCCGGTTTGATTATCTCCTTGCAGACAGGAAAAGGGACTTTCTGAGAGAACTTTGCAGGCATCATGTGAGCGGCCAGCTTAAAGTGGCGCCGGAGCACGTGGCGGAGCCGGTCCTTTCGCTTATGGGAAAGCCGGATCACAGTGTATATCAGAGGTTTACAGGGGAATTCTCTCAGATGAATGAGAAGATCGGGAAAAAGCAGTATCTTGTCCCCTATCTGATGTCTTCCCATCCCGGATCTACGCTGAAAGAAGCGGTTGAACTGTCCGAATACTGCAGGGATCTCGGGTACATGCCGGAACAGGTGCAGGACTTCTACCCGACGCCGTCCACATTGTCGACCTGCATGTACTATACAGGGATGGATCCCCGGACAGGTAAAACCGTATATGTGCCAAGAGATCCGCATGAGAAAGCGATGCAGAGAGCGCTCATACAGTACAGGAATCCCGGGCTGTACGATCTTGTCCTTGAAGCTCTGAGACGGGCGGGACGCATGGATCTTGCAGGATACGGGCCGAAATGCCTGATCCGTCCGGGGCATGGCCGGGATCAGGGCGCCGGTCGTTCTGCGGCCTCAGCACCGGGGGAGAGGCAGGTAAGAAAGAAGAAAAAGAAAACGATACGCAATATCCACAAAAAGAAGTGAGGCGATCTTATGAAAGCAGCAGTGGTAACAGGGGCGTCCTCGGGCCTGGGCAGGGAATTCGTCCGACAGATCGGATATTTTTACCGGGATCTGGACGAGATCTGGGTGTTCGCCAGAAGAAGAAAACGGCTGGAGCAGCTCGGCAGAGAGAGTCGTGTACCGCTCCGCATCTTTGACGGCAATCTGAGGAAAAAACAAGTATACAGGCAATATCAAAGCGCGCTGAAAGAAATCCGTCCCGATGTCCGTATGCTGGTCAATGCGGCGGGCTTCGGGAAATCCGGCACATTTTCGGATATCGCATCCGGGAGCGGAAAGACACAGACTGACATGATAGATCTTAACTGCAGGGCGCTGACTCGTATGATCCAGCTTACTCTGCCCTGTATGCACAAAGGCGCGCGGATCATCAATCTGGCGTCTGCAGCGGCATTCTGTCCGCAGAACGGTTTTGCGGTATATGCCGCCACCAAAGCGTATGTCTTAAGTCTCTCGCGGGCTCTTTCCTCGGAACTGCGCCCCCGCGGCATCATCGTGACGGCGGTATGCCCGGGGCCTGTGGATACGGAATTCTTCCAGGTAAGCGGCGGACTTACTTCGCCTCTGAAAAAGCTGACTCTCTCAGAAGCGCCAAAAGTCGTCCGTAAAGCGCTTTTTGACAGCCGGAAAAGACGGGAGGTCTCTGTGTACGGAGCCGCCATGCGGGCTGCCCGCGCCGGGGCAAAGCTGCTTCCTCACCGCCTGATCCTAAGAGCAGAGGAGATATTATGAGAGAGGTCGCGATAAAAGAAAACGAGGCCGGTCAGAGACTGGATAAGTTCCTCGCCAAATACATGCCGCTGGCGCCGAAAAGTTTTTTCTACAAGATGCTCCGAAAGAAAAATATTACACTAAACGGCAAAAAGGCTGCCGGCGGGGAAAAGCTCTCTGTCGGTGACTCGGTAAAGTTCTTTCTCTCCGACGAGACGATCGGAAAATTCTCAGAAGAAGTTTCTATATCCCATACAGAAGAGACCGGGTCAGTGAAACTTGACATATTATATGAGGACGGGAATACACTTTTTATAAACAAGCCTGTGGGGATGCTTTCCCAGAAAGCGGCAAGAGATGATCTCTCTCTTGTGGAATATGTTACGTCATATCTGCTCAGGAGCGGTCAGATCACAGCGAATGATCTTAAGACATTCCATCCGGCCGTATGCAACCGGCTCGACCGCAATACAAGCGGCATCGTGGCTGCAGGAAAGACGATGGCCGCGCTGCAGGAACTAAGCC
>CALWAR010000101.1 GCA_944375765.1 uncultured Mediterraneibacter sp.
AGAAAGTGGTATTATTGACTAAAAACAGACTATGAGGTGAGCTGATGAAGAGAGAACGCGCATATGTGGAGGCGAGGAGAAACGAGATTCTTGAGATCATGAAAGAAAATCCCAAAGTTATGGTGGATGAACTTGCAGAAAAATTTCAGGTGTCGCTGATCACTGTGAGAAGAGATCTTCAGTACCTGGAGGACCAGAATCTTCTCGTCCGTTTTCACGGCGGGGCTGAGAGCGTCACGTCTCCTGACACGGCAGAACAAAACGAGGTGGATCTGTATCGCCGTCTGATCGCGCAGTATGCTGCGACACTGGCGGAAGACGGGGATTCTCTCTTCATCAATACGAGCCGGAATGCGCTCCAGATGCTGGAGTATGTGAAAAAGAAAAATGTAACGGTAATCACGAATAATGGCAAAGCTCTCCGTATGGATTATAATGCAGGGATCAGTATCATCCTGACAGGGGGAGAGATCCGTTATCCTAAAGAAGCGCTTGTCGGAGATTTTGCGATCCGTAACGTTCAGCAGGTGTTTCCGAAGAAAGCTTTTATCGGATGCTCCGGATTCTCGCCCTTGTCAGGAATGACGACGGAGATAGCGGGAGAAGTCAGGATCAACGAGCTGATGATCCAGAATGCCAAGGAGGTATATGTGCTCGCTGATCATACGAAAATTGGAAAAAACAGCAGTTTTACAAGTTCTCCGATCGAGGGGATCGGACATCTGATAACAGATGAAAAGGCCCCTGAAATGATTCTTGACGAGATCAGAGATGCGGGAGTTATGGTCCATCAGGTTCGGAAAGGAGATTTTCAGACTTGAAAACATATACGATCGGACTATATGAAAAAGCAATGCCGGGCAATCTGAGCTGGAGAGAAAAGATGATGGCAGCAAAAAAAGCCGGGTATGATTTTATAGAGATGAGCATCGATGAGACAGACGCTAAATTAAAGCGTCTGGAAATGACAAAAGAAGAACGGAGAGAGCTTGTCTCTCTCATGTATGAAACAGGAATCCCGATCCGTACAATGTGTCTGAGCGGACACAGGAGATATCCTATCGGGAGCAGGGACCCGCAGATAAGAAAGCGGGGAATGGATATCATGGAGAAAGCGCTGGTACTGGCAGAGGACCTGGGGATCAGAATCATCCAGCTGGCCGGTTACGACGTGTACTATGAGGAGGGCAGTGAGGACACAAAGGCATATTTTATCGAAAACCTCAGAGCGGCCGCTGATATGGCGGCGTCCAGACGGGTGCTCATGGGCTTTGAGACAATGGAGACGGAGTTTATGAATACGGTCGAAAAGGCCATGCATTATGTGAACGAGGTGGGTTCTGTCTATCTGAATGTATATCCGGATCTCGGAAACATCACAAATGCGGCGGTTTCTTACGGTACGTCTGTGGCTAACGATCTGGAGACAGGCCGGGGACATCTGGCGGCTCTCCATCTGAAAGAAACAGTCCCAGGAAGATTCAGAGAGATCCCATATGGGACAGGGCATGTGGATTTTGAAAGCGGTATCCAAAAGGCATGGGAGCTGGGAGTCCGCAGTTATGTGACGGAATTCTGGTATACCGGGAATCCTGAATGGAAACAGGATATGGACGATGCTGTCACAAAAATGAATGAAATTTTAGACAGGCTTGCCTGAGGAGGAATATTATCTTGAAAGTCAATAAGAAAGTCATTGATAATCTGACAAAGTGTTATTCGATCTGTCCGCTTACATACAAAGGCAGAGAGCACATTCTCGTGGCGGCGGAAAAGCAGGATCCGTGCTATCTGTACGATCTGGAGGGCAGCAGAGAGGCTACAGTATGGGAAAGACCGGGCGGAGTGATGTCAATGGTACAGGTTCCCGAAAGCGACGGAGTGTTTCTGGCCACGCATGAGTTTTATTCCCCAAATGACTCTAAAAGAGCTAGGATCGTGATCGTTTCCCCGGATCAAAGCGGCCATTGGGAAGTGCGCACGCTCGCTGATCTCCCACATGTACATCGTTTTGACATTGTCAGAAGAAACGGGGTGAATTATCTGATTGCCTGTGCGCTTAAGTCAGGGCATGAGTTTAAGGACGACTGGTCTGTGCCGGGAAAAGTCTATGCCGCAGCGCTTCCCGATGACCTGAGCACATTCAGTGAGGGGCATCAGCTGGAGCTTACGGTCGTGAAAGACAATATGCTGAAGAATCACGGATACTATAAGATCGTTGAGGGCGGCATTGAGAAATGTATCATTTCCTGCGACGGTGGGGTATATCTGTTTATTCCACCCTCAGCACCTGATGGAAAATGGGAGATTGAAAAACTGGTCGACGAGGCCGCAAGCGATGCCGTTCTCGTAGATATGGACGGAGACGGAGAGAAAGAGCTGGTTACGATTTCTCCTTTCCATGGAGCAGATCTGTATTTTTATAAAAAAATAAAAGGGGCATATCAGAAAGTGTACACTTATGATAAAGCAGAGTTCGCTCATGCGATCTATGGCGGCAGCTTTCTGGGGAAACCCTCTGTTATCATCGGTCACAGGCAGGGAGAGAGAAATCTGCTGCTCTTTACATACGACGAGACGTCCGGACAATATAAGTCTGAGATTCTGGACCGGGACTGCGGACCTGCAAATGTGTATAAATATGAGTATGGCGGGAAAGATGTCCTGATCTCAGCCAACCGGGAAATTGACGAGATAGCGATGTATACTTTTGAAAAATAGTCAGGGAGACAGGAAATGTTAGAAAAGCTGAAAAAAGAAGTTTATGAAGCGAATATGATGCTGCCAAAGTATGGGCTTGTCACGTTTACGTGGGGGAATGTAAGCGGGATTGACCGGGAGCAGAGATTGTTTGTCATCAAGCCAAGCGGCGTGGAGTACGAAAAACTTACTCCGGAGGATATGGTCGTTGTCGATCTGGACGGAAACAAGGTTGAGGGAACTCTCAATCCTTCTTCTGACACGGCGACTCACACTGTTTTGTACAACCGGTTTTCCGGGATCGGCGGTATTGTACACACTCATTCTTCGTGGGCCACAAGCTGGGCGCAGGCCGGCCGGGACATCCCGTGTTACGGGACGACTCATGCGGATTATATTTACGGGGAGATACCATGTGTCAGGAATCTGACGGCGGAAGAGATCAAAGAGGCTTATGAAGAGAACACGGGCATTTTGATCGCGGATGAATTTGAAAAACGGAAGAAGGACTGTCATGCCGTGCCCGCAGCGCTCTGTAAAAATCATGGAGTATTCACATGGGGAAAAGATGCTCATGAGGCGGTGCACAATGCGGTCGTTGTAGAAGAAGTTGCAAAAATGGCGGCCCGCTGTGAGATGATCGCTCCCGGTGTGAGACCGGCTCCTGTGGAACTCCAGGATAAGCATTATTACAGGAAACATGGAGCCAACGCTTATTATGGTCAGAATAGTCAGGGATAATAGGATACAAGCAGTCAGTTTTGGAGAGGAGCGTGTAAAGCATGTTTGGAGGAATGACGATACAGATGATCTTCCTCGTAGTGATCGGGACTGTGATCCTTGTGACCGGAACAACTTCGCTGCGCCGGGGACTCAGATTAAAAAAGCCGGGGGCGGTAAAAACCGGAAAAGTGATCCGCTCCAGGCATATTGAGAAACAGGATGAGGACGGATTCCTTATCCAGAACTATTATGAGCTCCGTGTAACATACGGCCAGTCAGGACACAGAAAGGAGAAAACAGTCAAGAGTATAGACGAGTACAGGGAAGGAGACACGGTACTGTTGCTGGAGGATATGGATCGGGGCGGAAATCTGAGCGTATATGACAACAGATATTCTGTGTTTGGGCCCTGGATACTGATCGGCGCGGGGATACTCATCATACTCTTACCGTTTATCCGACAAAGATATGGAGAAGAGTATATTTCCGTTATTCTTGCGCTCTTGCTTTTGCTGATCGGGGCTGCGCTGATTTCGGCTTACGCAAAAGACAAGAGACGGGATACAGAAGAGATAGAGGCTACGATCAGGGGAGTGCTGAAATGGCAGCCGGAGAGAAAAAGGAAGTGGACGACGCCGTCGGCGTCCTATTACCCGGTGCTGGGATTTACAGTGGGCGGAGAAGAGAAAAGTATGCGCAGCCGGTATAATTCAAGTATGGCGGGCAATTATAAAACTGGAAAGAAAGTTATGCTTTACCGCGATAAAGTAACCGGACAGATTTTAGAGAGAGCGCCAAGGAGAAGTATGCTTGTGTGTGGAATCGTTCTGATATTGTTTGCCTGTGTGGGGGGTTACAGTACGGTCGTCATGTTCATGAGATGAGAGACGGGCGGCCGGGAGAGAAAAAGGACAAGGAGATACTGCCTTGTCTTTTTTAGTGGGAAGTTCAACTTTACTCTGCCTCTGATTTATAGTAATATGTAAAGAGACAAAATGTAAGGACGGATATATTCATGGATAAGTTGGAATGGATCGCGCCTTGTCACTTCGGTCTTGAGTCTGTCCTGAAAAGAGAGATAGCCGGTCTGGGATATGAGATCACGCAGGTTGAGGACGGTAAAGTCACGTTTACCGGGGGGATCGAAGCTGCCTGCCGGGCGAACATCTTCCTCCGTACAGCGGAACGTATCCTGCTGAAAGTCGGGAGTTTCAGGGCTGAGACATTTGAGGAGCTGTTTGACAGGACAAAAGAGATACCGTGGGAGGAATATATACCTGACGACGGGAAGTTCTGGGTGGCAAAAGCAGCGTCAGTAAAGAGCAGGTTGTTCAGCCCGTCAGACATCCAGTCCATTATGAAAAAGGCTATGGTCGAGAGGATGAAGCTGCGGTATCACATCCAATGGTTTCAGGAGAGCGGCGCGTCGTATCCTGTTCGGGTATTTCTGATGAAAGACATAGTGACAGTCGGGATAGACACGACGGGGATTTCCCTTCATAAAAGAGGATACCGCCCGGCAGCGGGCAAAGCTCCGATCGCGGAGAACCTTGCCGCGGCGCTCATCATGCTGACGCCCTGGCACGGTGACAGGATACTGATCGATCCTTTCTGCGGGAGCGGCACGATACCGATAGAGGCAGCTATGATGGCGGCAAATATCGCACCGGGGATGAACCGTTCGTTCATTGCAGAAGACTGGCAGACACTGATACCGAAGAAAACATGGTATGACGCAGTGGACGAGGCGCAGGATCTGATCGATGTCAGGATCGAGACAGATATACAGGGATATGATGCGGACGGCGGCGTACTCAGTACTGCGAGACAGAATGCGCAGGCAGCAGGCGTCGGACATCTGATTCATTTCCAGAAGAGAGAGGTCAGGGAATTGAGCCATCCGAAGAAATACGGGTTTGTTATCACAAATCCTCCCTACGGAGAGCGGCTCGAAGAAAAGGAGACTCTGCCGCGCATTTACCGTGAGTTCGGAGAGGCGTTCAGGGAACTTGACAGTTGGTCTGCGTATATGATCACAAGTTATGATGAAGCAGAGCGGTATTTTGGAAGAAAAGCAGATAAGAACAGAAAAATATACAACGGGATGATCAGGACCTATTTCTATCAGTTTTTAGGACCAAAGCCACCCCGGAAGAAGAAATAGAGGGTATGCGGGAAGATGAAGAAGAGGATTATTTTTGCAACAGGAAATGAAAGTAAAATGAAAGAGATTCGTATGATCCTGGAAGATCTCGGAGCGGAGATCCTGTCCATGAAGCAGGCAGGGATTGACGTTGAGATCGTCGAGGATGGGATGAGCTTTGAGGAAAACGCCGAGATTAAGGCAAGGGCCGTGGCCAGGGTACTTACAAATGATATTGTGCTTGCGGATGATTCCGGGCTGGAAATTGACTATCTGGATAAAGCGCCGGGAATATATTCTGCCCGTTTCGCAGGCGAAGATACTTCCTATGACATAAAGAACCGGATACTACTGGATCGCCTGGAGGGAGTGCCTGAGGAAGAGCGCGCCGCCCGTTTCGTGTGTGCCGTTGCAGCGGTATTTCCGGACGGGACGGTGTCTACGGTTAGAAAGACGATAGAAGGCAGGATTGCTGAGGAGGCTGAGGGAGATAACGGGTTCGGGTATGATCCGATCTTTTATGTGCCCGAGTACGGGTGCACTACTGCCCAGATGGAACCTGAGAGGAAAAATGAACTGAGCCACAGAGGAAAAGCACTCCGGGCAATGAGGGATATATTGAGAGAGAAAATTGGTGAGGATATGTTATGAGAGTGTTGATCGTCAGTGATACGCATGGGAAGCATACAGGTTTGGACCGTGCCCTGGAAGATGCGGGAGAGATCGACGTCTTTATCCATCTCGGTGACGTTGAGGGCGGGGAGGATTATCTGAATGCAGTCGTGGACTGTGAAAAGCATATAGTCCGCGGAAATAATGACTTTTTTACGGAACTGCCGCGTGAAGAAGAGTTTTATCTGGACAGATACAGAGTATTCATTACCCATGGACATGCCTACTATGTGTCGCTCGATCCCGAATATATATGGGAAGAAGGGCAGGCGCGGAAAGCAGATATCGTGATGTACGGACATACGCACAGGCCGTTCTTTGAGCAGAGAGACGGGATCACAGTGCTTAACCCGGGCAGCATCTCTTTCCCCAGGCAGGAGGGGAGGAAAGGCAGTTATATGCTCATGGAGATCACACCGGAAGGAAAAGTTTCATATGACCAGCGTTATCTGGACTGACAATGGAGCATAAATAAAAAAAGTTGTTGACATTGTGAGAGCGATATAATATAATAATCCTTGCGCTACGGGAAAGACGGGATACGTAGTTGGAATACCGGGGTGTGGCTCAGCTTGGCTAGAGCGCCTGGTTTGGGACCAGGAGGCCGCAGGTTCAAATCCTGTCACCCCGATATGTGCGGGTGTAGTTCAATGGTAGAACACCAGCCTTCCAAGCTGGATACGTGAGTTCGATTCTCATCACCCGCTTTTCCTGCAGAGCAGCAGGAACCTTTTTGGCAAGAGGACATTTGCATATAAGAGTCAAGAGTCTGTAGCTCAGCTGGATAGAGCAACGGCCTTCTAAGCCGTAGGTCGTGGGTTCGAATCCCCCCAGGCTCGTTGTGGTGGGTATGGTGCAGTTGGTTAGCGCGCCAGATTGTGGTTCTGGATATCGTGGGTTCGAGTCCCACTACCCACCTTTTTCTTTTATATTTATACTGGCATGCAGTGTCAGACATAAGTCTTTATTGGGCTATCGCCAAGCGGTAAGGCACAGGACTTTGACTCCTGCATTCGCTGGTTCGAATCCAGCTAGCCCAGTCAGCTTTACTTACGGGTAGGCGGAAAATAAAATAAGGGCGTGTAGCTCAGGTGGTAGAGCACTTGACTTTTAATCAAGTTGTCCGGGGTTCGAATCCCCGCACGCTCAGTTGATGAAATAGCCGGAAATGCCGTGTTTATGCGGTGTTCCGGTTATTTTTCTTTCTGCCCGTGCGGTGTCATATGGTGGCGTATAATGCCTGTTATAATGTGTCATTCTCGTGTCAATGTGTCAGATTCGTGTCAGAAATTAATCGCATCATTAACCGCTCCGGCGGCGTCTTCTTTTTCCAAAACAATATGATTATATACTTCCAGAACCATCTTTTCCGTATCCCCTAAAAGTTGCGCGATCCGCTTAATTGATATCTTCGGGATCTGATAACAGAGCATCGTACAGTAGTTATGACGGAATACATGTGCTGTGAGCCCGGTAATTGGCTCGTTAGTCGATTTTTGCATCGCAGCTATAATTCTCTCCCACATGCGGCGATAACATGACAGAGTGGCTGGTTCTCCGCGCTGAGTGGCAAACAAATAAGTCTTCCCGGATGCCTTGAGAGATTCCACGTAGGCTCTTACGACCGGGAGTATCTTTTCCGGGATCGGAAGCGTACGGAATCCATTACAAGTCTTCGGATCTTTCTGCTGCGGCTTGCCTTTAACAAATTCGTGGGCCCGGTTGACGCTTACGCTTTGATCAGACAGATTGAAGTCAAATACCGTTAGTGCAATGCATTCCTCCCGGCGCAGGCCGCACCCATACAATAAATATGCAAATACCTGATCTGATGCGTATTTGTACTCGGCGGTAAACAACGCTTCTTTTTCGTATTCTGTCAATGGCCGCTTCTCGTTCGGTTTATACTTAATACTGTCTGTATTGTTCCTGATTGTTTCGTATACATTCGCAGAGAACAGGTTGTCAGCCACAGCGGATTTAAGAATCTGAAAGAAAGTCATGCTGATCTGCTGACAAGTACGGTCTTTTCCGGAGGCGTTGTTGAGGACCATCTGCAGATGGATCCGCCCGATGTCCTGAAGCTTGACTCCATCCAGTGCAATCAGGTGCTTTTCGATGACGTTTTCATACATTTCTCGTGTGTTATGCGCTCGCCCGTCCTTATATACCCTCTTCCATTCCCGGGTGTAAGCCATGAAAGAAATATCGGACTGCCGGATGTTCGTCCTATCCCGGACAGACTCCTCGAATGCGATCCGCTTCTTCTCAAGGTCGGCGCTGGACTTCTTACTCCGGATTGAGACATAGTGCTTCCGACCATCCTTCTTGTATGTACCGTCCCAAACGTTGGTTTTAAAATACCCATCTGGACCGCGGGTATACTTCGCTTTTGCCATAATATCATCTCCTTAGTAATTAATTAATCATTGAGTAATTATTGAGTAAAATTGAGTATAAAAATAACAGCCAGCACGAACATGCGTTCCGCTTGCATGGCTGCCCCGAAGATGATACAATGACTTTGAACGAGTGACAGTACGAATGTACCGTAGCTAGTGCATCTCTTCGGAGATGTTTCCGCTCTGGTGTTGGCGCACCGGGGCGGTTTTATTATTTGCTTATTTCAAATACGAATTTGTTATTACTCCACACATTATCAGTAAAATGGATTTCTACTTTCGACCAGTCCGCCGGCACTTCGTAACCAATCCACCCGTTCAATTTCTTTCCCGGAGCGATTGTTCCGTCAAGTTGCGTGCTGTCTCCCTTTTCCATTAATGCGCCGAGAGAGTAATTCAAGGCGTAGTCATCAGCATATGCCTCGAAACTCATTAAACTGCTTATAGTCAATTCAGAATCTGAGTTGTTTGTTATTTCAAAATTTGCAAGTACAAACACATTTCCATCTGTTGGCGTGTTGTATTCTGATCCGGAGCTCTCTTCGTAATTAACAAATGCAACCTGCACATCATTCATCTCCGCAGTTTCCCCAACAGTAAATGTTGTCTTTTCTTCTTGCGTTTGTTCCTCTGCGTTGTTTTCAGCAGAAGGAGAATCGTTATCAACTTTTTGGGGAGAGTTTTCTCCGAATACCGAACCGATTATTCCCAACACCACCATTACTCCTATGACAATCAGTACGATTTTGAGCGTCTTGCCTTTCTTCTTCCCTTTCTTCGGCGCTCTTCCTTTTGGGCTGTAGTCCTCTTCGTAATCATCCTCTAAATCATCGATCCAGTAGCTTTTCCGGCAATTATCACATAACATTTTGTCAAGGTTCTTCTTGCTCTGTCTGAGCTTTTGTCCACATTTCGGGCATTTCATAACATTTTCCTCTCTTTCCTTTGTATTTCCGAGAAACACCATTTATATAATCGCTTATGCGGTTATATCTTAATAACACTTCTTACACGGTTCATATCCTCAATGCGCGACACATTCGATTTCCTGCACATCCGCTTTCCCGAAATCATTCCCGCTTATGTGCCGGATCGCGTGCTGTATCGCTAATAGTCTCTTACTCTCACACAGATTGCTGTTGACGAAAATTGTAAAACTTCCGTCCTCGTTCTCTGTGACCGCTTCATTTGTTTTCATTCCGTCCAGATAGAATATCTGGTAATCAATCATTTTCCCCACGTTCTTTCCTTTTTAGCGCCATGAGCATGTCGTAAGTCGTTTTCAAATCTTCCGGCGATGCATCACAGGCGGCATCGAATAATACACGCAAATCCCTGTTTTCAAACAGCTCCTGCGCCATCTTAGCAGTTTCATCATTTAGGTAGTACTTATCACTCTCCTTTTCATCTCCGTTTAGCAAGTATTCTGATGAT
>CALWAR010000102.1 GCA_944375765.1 uncultured Mediterraneibacter sp.
TAGAATTTTTCGGGAAGTTTTATGAGGGCGGCGGACGGCCGTTCAACCCATTCAGAGAAAACACAAAATATGCAGAGATTAAGGAGGAAACTTTATCATGAGTGAATTAGGAATTGTTTATGCGTTACTTGGAGCGGCTGTGGCTGTTCTTCTGTCAGGCACGGGTTCTGCTATCGGTGTCGGGATCGCAGGTCAGGCGGCTTCGGGAGTCGTGACCGAGGATCCAAGCAAGTTTGCGAAAGTGCTGATCATTCAGCTTCTTCCGGGTACGCAGGGACTGTACGGACTTCTGATCGGATTCATCACACTGTCCAAGATCGGTGTGCTGGGCGGAGGCCTTGCGGATCTTTCTGTCCAGACAGGACTTCTTATCCTTGCGGCGTGCCTGCCGATCGGAGTAGTAGGGCTTCTCTCAGCGGTTGCACAGGGCAAGACGGCTGCGGCTGCTATCGGAATCGTAGCCAAGAAACCGGAGCAGTTCGGTAAAGCTATGCTCTTCCCGGCGATGGTAGAGACATATGCGATCCTTGCTCTTCTGATCTCATTCCTTGCTGTCAGCGGCATCCAGGTTTAAGACGGGCCGGTACGGGTATCTGTATATGGATATCCGCAGATACAGAGAAACATAAGAGAGCAGAAACAAGAAGGAGAGCGAGGAAATGAGTGGACTTGATAAAATGAAAGCCCGGATTCTCGAAGACGCTAACAGCACTGCGCAGCAGATCACCAGCAAGGCGAACGCTGAAGCCGGGGCGGCAGTACAGGCGGCGAAAGAGTCAGCTGAAGCCGAGGCGGCAAAGATCCTCGAGCGCGCCAAACGCGACGCGGCGGAATATGCGGAGCGCGTGGATTCTTCCATGGATATGCGCAGGAAGCAGGCCATTCTTGCCGCAAAGCAGGAAGTGATCAGCGACGTGCTCAATAAGGCATATGAGGCTGTGATGAATCTGGACGATGAGAAATATTTTGAAATGCTTGAAAAGCTGCTCGAAAAACATGCTCTGCCTGAAAGCGGGGAGATTTGTTTTTCAGCGAAAGATCTCGAGCGGATGCCGGAAGGATTTCGGGAGAAGATCGAACGTATCGCCGGATCAAAAGGAGGAGACTTAAAAGTTTCCGATAAGCCTGAGAAAATGGACGGCGGTTTCCTGCTCGTCTACGGAGGTATCGAGGAAAACTGTACGATCAGCGCGGTGTTTGCCTCCAGACGGGAAGAATTATCAGACCAGGTGAACAGGCTGCTGTTCGGATAAAGCGCAGATGTTAGGAGGGTTAACTTGAGTAATACAAAATATGCTTATGCGGTTGCGCGCATCCGCGCACTGGAAGTATCCCTGTTCTCTGATGCGTTTATCGAGCAGCTCTTATCATGCAAAAGCGCAGAGCAGGTCCTGCAGTCCGTGGTCGAAAAGGGCTGGGGCGATATGGACACTGAAAATGATGCGGAAGCGGTATTAAAGCGCGAGGAAGAAAAAGCGTGGGAAGTCATCCGCGATGTGGCTCCCGATATGAGTGTCTTTGACGTACTCTCTTATCCGAAGCTGTACCATAATCTGAAAGCAGCGGTCAAAGAGGTGTGTACGGATACAGAGAATGAGGCCATGTTCTATGACGACTGCCCGATCCCGGGGAAAGAGATGTATCAGATCATAGAGAGCAGAGAGTTTTCCCGGCTTCCGGGGAACATGTCCCGGACTGCGCAGGAAGCGATGGATACTCTGCTCCATACCGGAGACGGACAGATCTGCGATATTATCGTGGACAGAGCGGCTCTGGATGCGATCGAAGAAGCCGGGAAAAAGTCAGGGGAACCGATCATCGAGAATTATGCGGATACGACGGTCGCTATCGCGGATATCAAGATAGCAGTGCGCGCCCAGAAGACAGGGAAGAGCGCGGACTTTATGAGAAGCGCCATGGCTGAGTGCGGCAGTCTGAGCCTGGATCAGCTTATCCGTGCGGCGCTCGCAGGGGCGGAGGAGATCGCTCAGTATCTTGAGAGTACTTCCTATGCCGGCGGCGCGGACGCGTTAAGGGAGTCCCCGTCAGCCTTTGAGCGCTGGTGCGACAACCGTATGATCGAGACATTGAGACCTCAGAAATATGAGACATTTTCTGTCGGGCCTCTGCTGGGATATCTGATCGCAAGAGAGAATGAGATCAAGACAGTGCGGATCATTCTGACCGGAAAACAAAATGGTTTTACGGACGACGCGATCCGGGAAAGGATAAGGGAGATGTATGTATAAGATTGCAGTGGTCGGCGATTACGACAGTATCTACGGTTTCGCCACATTGGGGCTTGGCATCTGCCCTGTGAAAGACCGGGAGGAAATACGTGACAGACTCCGCAGACTTGTGGAGGAAAAATATGGGATCATCTATATCACGGAGGCGGCGGCCGCTGAAGTGGAGGATGAGTTGGAGAAGTATCGTGAAAAGACTCTGCCCGCTATCATCAGAATACCGGGAGTATCCGGCAACAATGGAGCCGGTATCGAGGGTGTGAGAAAGACGGTGGAACAGGCAGTCGGATCAGATATTTTGTTTGGAGGAGTAAGCTAATGAGCACAGGAGTGATTAAAAAAGTCGCAGGACCTCTTGTCATCGCAGAGGGAATGCGTGATGCAAATATGTTCGATGTGGTCCGTGTGTCGAACCAGCGTCTGATCGGCGAGATCATCGAGATGCACGGAGACGAGGCGTCGATCCAGGTGTACGAGGAGACGTCAGGTCTGGGACCGGGCGAGCCGGTAGAATCTATGGAAGTGCCTATGTCTGTAGAACTGGGACCGGGACTCATCACAAGTATCTACGACGGGATCCAGAGACCGCTCGACGATATCATGAAGATCTCTGGAAATAACTTAAAGCGCGGCGTCGAGGTGCCGTCTTTAAAGAGAGACTTGAAATGGGAGTTCGTACCCACGGTGAAAGCCGGCGATGAGGTGGGCGAAGGAGATGTGATCGGTACAGTGCAGGAGACTGTACTCGTGCAGCAGAAGATCATGGTTCCATATGGCATGAGAGGAACGATAAAAGAGATCAAATCAGGAGAGTTTACCGTAGAAGAAGTAGTGGCTGTGCTTGAGACACAAGACGGAGACAAAGAGCTGACGATGATGCAGAAATGGCCGGTCCGCCGCGGACGCCCGTATCAGAAGAAGCTCCCGCCGGAGATGCCGCTTATCACAGGACAGAGAGTCGTCGACACGTTCTTCCCTATCGCAAAGGGCGGTGTGGCGGCAGTGCCCGGACCGTTTGGGAGCGGTAAGACTGTGATCCAGCATCAGCTCGCAAAGTGGGCGGAAGCTGACATCGTCGTCTACATCGGCTGCGGCGAGCGTGGGAATGAGATGACGGACGTTCTGAACGAGTTCCCGGAACTCAAAGACCCGAAAACAGGACAGCCTCTGATGCAGAGAACCGTCCTCATTGCGAATACATCGGACATGCCGGTGGCTGCCAGGGAGGCGTCTATCTACACAGGCATTACGATCGCAGAGTATTTCCGTGACATGGGATATTCTGTAGCGCTGATGGCAGACTCCACATCCCGCTGGGCCGAGGCGTTAAGAGAGATGTCGGGGCGTCTGGAAGAGATGCCCGGTGAGGAGGGATACCCGGCTTATCTGGGAAGCCGTCTGGCTCAGTTCTATGAGCGTGCCGGACACGTGATCTCTCTTGGGAAAGACGGACGCGAGGGAGCCCTCTCAGTTATCGGTGCGGTATCCCCGCCGGGCGGCGATACGTCCGAGCCGGTATCCCAGGCGACGCTCCGTATCGTGAAAGTATTCTGGGGGCTTGACTCGTCTCTTGCGTATAAGAGACATTTCCCGGCCATCAACTGGCTGAACAGCTACTCTCTGTATCTGGACGATATGGAAGCGTGGTTTAACGGCAATGTGGCGGAAGACTGGATGGAAGGACGCCAGAAGATGATGACGCTCCTTCAGGAAGAGGCGGAACTCGAAGAGATCGTGAAGATGGTCGGTATGGATGCACTCTCGCCGGGAGACCGTCTGAAAATGGAGGCGGCGCGTTCTATTCGTGAGGACTTCCTGCACCAGAACTCTTTCCATGAGGTCGACACTTACACGTCGCTCAAGAAACAGCACATGATGATGCTCCTTGTCAATGCGTTCTACGACAGAGCAGTGCAGGCGCTCTCGGAGGGGGCATCGCTGCAGAAGCTGATCTCCATGCCTGTAAGGGAGCAGATCGGACGTTTCAAATATGTGCATGAAGATGCGCTTGACGAGGAATACAGGGCAGTTGACGAAGAACTGACGGCCCAGATCGCGGGCGCTTTTGAAAAGGAGGACCGCTAAATGCCAAAAGAGTACAGAACTATACAGGAAGTAGCCGGACCGCTGATGCTCGTGCAGGGCGTGGAAGGCGTGACATATGATGAGCTTGGTGAGATCGAGCTCGCAGACGGCGAGACAAGACGCTGCAAAGTGCTTGAGGTAAACGGAAGCGACGTGCTCGTCCAGCTCTTTGAGAGTTCGACAGGCATCAACCTGTCCAACAGCAAGGTGCGCTTCCTTGGACGGAGCATGGAGCTTGGCGTGTCTGAGGATATGCTGGGACGCGTGTTTGACGGCCTGGGGCGTCCTATTGACGACGGCCCGGAGATCCTGCCGGAAGCCCGGATGGACGTCAATGGTCTTCCGATGAACCCTGCGGCGAGAAGCTATCCCGAGGAGTTCATCCAGACCGGAGTGTCCGCCATCGACGGACTGAATACACTGGTCCGCGGACAGAAGCTGCCGATCTTCTCAGCATCGGGACTTCCGCACGCACAGCTTGCCGCGCAGATTGCAAGGCAGGCAAAGGTGCTCGGCAAAGACGAAAACTTCGCCGTTGTATTTGCCGCTATGGGTATCACATTTGAAGAGTCAAACTTCTTTGTGGAAAGTTTCCGTGAAACGGGAGCGCTGGACCGTACCGTCCTGTTTGTCAATCTGGCAAACGATCCGGCCATCGAGCGTATCGCAACGCCGAAGATGGCGCTGACAGCGGCAGAGTATCTTGCATTTGAGAAAGACATGCATGTACTTGTAATCCTGACGGATATTACAAACTATGCGGACGCGCTCCGCGAGGTGTCCGCCGCACGAAAAGAAGTGCCGGGACGCCGCGGATATCCGGGATATATGTACACAGACCTTGCGACGATCTATGAAAGAGCAGGAAGGCAGAGAGGAAAAACAGGAAGCATCACGATGATCCCGATCCTCACAATGCCCGAGGATGACAAGACGCATCCGATCCCTGACCTGACCGGATATATCACAGAGGGGCAGATCATCTTAAGCCGTGAACTTTACCGCAGGGGAGTCACGCCGCCTATCGACGTGCTGCCGTCCCTGTCCCGTCTGAAAGACAAGGGTATCGGTGAGGGCAAGACGCGCGCGGACCACTCCAATACCATGAACCAGCTCTTTGCCGCATATGCCCGCGGAAAAGACGCAAAAGAACTCATGGTCATCTTAGGCGAGGCGGCTCTGACCGAGATCGACCTGATGTATGCGAAATTCGCAGATGCGTTCGAGCAGGAATACGTCTCACAGGGCTACAATGCAGACCGCGGTATCGAGGAGACACTTGATATCGGGTGGAAGCTTCTGAGAATGCTGCCGAGGACCGAACTCAAACGAATCGACGATAAGTTCTTAGAAGAGTACTACTAGGAGGTGGCGTTTTGGCGGCAAAACAGGTGAACCCGACCAGAATGGAGCTGACACGTCTGAAAAAGAAGCGGATCACGGCGATCCGCGGGCACAAGCTCTTAAAAGACAAGCGCGATGAGCTGATGCGTCAGTATCTTGACCTGGTCCGTGAAAATATGGAAGTGCGCAGGACAGTGGAAGCCGGCATCAGGTCTGCAAACCGTAATTTTGTCATCGCCAAGGCAGGAATGTCGGAAGCGGCTCTGAACACCGCTTTGATGGCGCCCAAGCAGGAGATCAGCCTGGAAGCGGACGAGAAGAATGTTATGAGCGTGGACATCCCTACGTTTGAATACAAGACAAGGACTGCGGATGAGAATGATATCTATTCCTACGGTTTTGCGTTTACGTCCAGCGATCTGGACGGAGCGGTGAAGTCGCTCGCGGACGTTCTCCCCGCAATGATCCGGCTTGCCGAATGTGAGAAAGCGTGTCAGCTCATGGCTGCGGAGATAGAAAAGACAAGACGGCGCGTCAATGCGCTGGAGCATGTGATCATCCCGGAGACGGAGGAGAGCATCAAGTACATTACGATGAAGCTGGATGAGAACGAGAGAAGTACTCAGATCCGCCTTATGAAAGTTAAAGACATGATGCTTGAGGATGCACATCATTACAGTGAAAAACAATGATCTGAATAAAGAAGGATCTGGAAGCCGGAGACCGGTTTCCGGATCCTTAATTTTTGTCCCGGCGCGAATTTATTGCTGTAGCTTATCCGCTTTATCCGGATAATGGCAAAAATCAGAGTTTATACCTTGGACACATGGGACAGATATGTTACAATGGAGTAGTATCAGACACTGTGGAGAGATCAGCCCTTACAGACGGGGGAAAATAAATGAAACAGAAAACGCTGGAGGAACCATGAATCTTGACAAGAAAAGCATAAAACAATTGAGACAGTTGATCCTTTTTACGATCGTCATATTGATCGCACTGTGGAATTACGCCATTATCTTTGAGTGGATCGGCTTTGCATTCGGGATCATATTCCCGTTTCTGCTTGGCGGAGCGATCGCGTTTGTCCTGAACGTGCCGATGAATTTCCTGGAGGAAAAGATATTCCGCAACAGATACCTGAAAGAAAATAAAGTCGCAAAGCGGATCGCAAGACCGGTCAGCCTGGTTCTTACGATCGCTATAGTGATCGGCGTTGTAGTGCTGGTTATGTTTGTCGTGATCCCCGAGCTGACCACAACTGTGATATCCCTTGGAAAGACGATCCGTACATTTGTGCCGGATGCACAGCGCTTCCTGGAGGAGACGTTCACGAACGACAGCGAAGTGAGGGTGTGGTTTGAGGGGCTGAACCTGAATCTGGACAGACTGATGGAAAGTGCGATGTCCTTTTTCCAGAATGGCGCAGGGGATGTGCTGAATTCAACGATGTCGGCCATCGGTTCTATCGTGAGCGGTATGACAACGTTTGTCATTGCATTTGTCTTCGGCTGCTATGTACTTCTGCAGAAAGAGAAGCTGCGCGTGCAGGTCACAAAAGTAATGTATGCATTTCTGCCGGAAGAGAGAGTGGAGTGGTGTCTGGAAGTGTGCACCCTGACTGCAAAGTCGTTTTCCAGCTTCCTCACCGGGCAGTGTGTGGAGGCGCTGATACTGGGCTCGATGTTCTTTGTCGTTATGAGTATCATTAATATGCCGTATGCGCTGCTGGTAGCGGTTCTGATCTCGTTTACGTCGCTGATCCCAATCTTCGGCGCTTTTATCGGATGCATCGTAGGCGCGTTTCTGATCCTGATGGTAGATCCGCTCCAGGCGCTGGGCTTTGTGATTATGTTCCTGATCCTGCAGCAGATCGAGGGGAACCTGATCTACCCGAAAGTCGTAGGCGCATCCGTAGGACTTCCGTCCATCTGGGTGCTGGCTGCGGTGACGATCGGCGGCAATCTTATGGGGATTGTCGGGATGCTGATCTTTATCCCGATCGTATCGGTAGTGTATACCTTGTTCCGGGCGAGCGTTTATAAGCGTCTGAGGAAAAAGCACAGGGATATACAGACGGCAAGACCAGAGAAGCCGGACGCACAGGATGAAAGCAGTGAAAAGATAAAAAATACTTGAAATACAGCGGTTTTTATGTTATCATGTATAACCGTGACGTACTGTCGGATTCTGTCCGATCAGTTTCATAAATTCCTTGCTCCCGCAGATATACGGGGGCCAGAGACCATAAGGAGGTGCAGGACCATGAATAAGTATGAATTAGCTGTTGTTGTGAGCGCAAAACTCGAAGACGAAGCAAGAGCAGACGTGATCGAGAAAGTAAAAGCTCTTATCACACGTTTCGGCGGCAACGTGACAGACGTGGACGAGTGGGGCAAGAGAAGATTCGCTTACGAGATCCAGAAGATGACAGAAGGATATTACTACTTCGTACACTTCGAGGCTGAGCCGACGGTTCCGGGCGAAGTGGAACAGCGTATCCGCATTATGGACAACGTGCTCAGGTATTTATGCGTGAAACAGGAAGCATAAGCGGAAAGAGGTATATATGAATAAGGTAGTTTTAGTAGGACGGTTGACAAGAGATCCTGAAGTCAGATATTCACAGGGCGAGAGCGCGACGGCGGTTGCAAGATACACAGTTGCCGTTGACCGCAGATTCAAAAGGGACGGAGAGCCGACTGCAGATTTTATCCCATGCGTCGTGTTCGGACGTTCTGCGGAGTTTGCAGAGAAGTATTTCCGTCAGGGGATGCGGGTATCCGTTTCCGGCCGTATCCAGACCGGAAGCTACACGAACAAGGACGGTGTGAAAGTATATACAACGGAAGTGATCGTGGAGGATCAGGAGTTTGCAGAGAGCAGAGCTGAGAGCGAGGCGAACAGAGCGTCCTATCAGCAGTCTGCGCCGGCGCCGGCTCCAAGCGCACCGGCAGGAGACGGATTTATGAATATCCCGGATGGCATTGATGAGGAGTTACCGTTTAATTGACCTTCATTATTAAGAAAGGAGATAATCATCATGGCTTACGAAAAGGGAAGCAGACCAGAGGGCGGATACAAGAGAAGAGGACCGGCCCGCAGAAGAAAAAAAGTCTGCGTATTCTGTGGCAAAGAGAACAATGAGATAGATTACAAGGACGTAGCGAAGTTAAAGAAATATGTTTCTGAGAGAGGCAAGATCCTTCCGAGGAGGATCACAGGAAACTGTGCGAAACATCAGAGGGCTATTACAGTAGCGATCAAGAGAGCAAGACATATTTCACTGATGCCGTACGTTCAGGACTGATTAAGAGATGAAAAGCTGATTTCGGAGGGATTTCCCTCAGAAGTCAGCTTTTTTGCGCGATACGCCCGGCAGGCAGCCGCCATGCCTGCATGAGCGGATATTGGCCGGGGTATAATGACGCCATATAAAAACATAATATAGTAAAGAATATTTTGGAGGATGGAATATGGCGAACATACTTTTTCTGATTATAGATATGCAGAACGGATTTATCAACAATCACACAGAAGGGCTTGTAGAAAAAATACATGATTTCCAGACAGATATCGCAGATCATGTGATCACGGCAGGGACACGCTATGTGAACCATGACCATACAGCCTGCTATGTGTTTGAGGGCTGGAAGAGCTGTATGGCGGGCACAAAAGAAGCGGAGGTTGTGCCGGAACTTGGGGGATGTATGCAGAGAGTGTTTGACAAGGACAAGTACAGCTGCTGGAATGAGGAGATGAAAGCGTTCATCCGTGACAATAAGGTTAAAAAGGTATATTTCGCAGGTGTGAATACGGGATGCTGTGTCCTGCACAGCGCCATGGACTTCTATAATGACCTGGTCGACTGTGCGGTGATCGAGGATCTGTGTGGCTCAACATCGGGGAAAGAAGAACACGAGGCCGCGCTTGTCGTCCTGCGCAGCTGCATCACGAAACAACGTGTGATAACGGCTGAGGCGGCGTATGAGGAAATCTGCGGCTGAATGAGTTGTGGGAAGCAGGGGAGACCAAAGCGGTGCGGTCAATAACTACTGTCCATAAAATTAGATTGTATTTTCGCCTCTGTTACGCTATAATAAAAAAGGATTTATAAAACCAGACAAATCCCGTCGGCCGCAGTGTTCCATGCGGCGGGGAGGCAGAATTGGAGGAGAAAAATATGTTAGTATCAGCAACAGAAATGCTTCAGAAAGCAAAGGCAGGTCATTACGCAGTAGGACAGTTCAACATCAACAACCTTGAGTGGACAAAAGCGATCCTTTTGACAGCACAGGAGTGCAATTCACCGGTTATCCTCGGTGTGTCAGAGAGCGCCGGAAAATATATGGCGGGATACAAGACAGTAGTAGGCATGGTAAACGGTATGCTCGAAGAACTGAACATCACTGTTCCGGTTGCGCTTCACCTGGATCACGGCAGCTATGATGGATGCCTGAAATGCGTAGAGGCAGGATTCTCCTCTATTATGTTTGACGGATCACACTATCCGATCGATGAGAACGTGGCTAAGACGAAAGAGATTGTAAAGATCGCACACGACAACGGAATGTCTCTTGAGGCAGAGGTGGGAGCGATCGGCGGCGAGGAAGACGGCGTGATCGGAAAAGGCGAGTGCGCAGATCCTGACGAGTGCAAGAGAATCGCAGATCTTGGCATCGATTTCCTGGCGGCGGGCATCGGAAACATCCACGGCGTATACCCGGATAACTGGGAGGGCTTAAGCTTTGAGACTCTTGACGCGATTCAGCAGAAGACCGGAGATATGCCGCTCGTACTCCACGGAGGCACAGGTATCCCGGACGATATGATAAAGAAAGCGATCGGTCTTGGCGTAGCTAAGATCAATGTCAATACAGAGTGCCAGATTGTATTTGCAGAGGCAACACGCGAGTACATCGAGGCAGGAAAAGATAAACAGGGCAAGGGCTTCGATCCGCGTAAGCTCCTGAAACCAGGCACGGAAGCGATCATGGCTAAAGTGAAAGAGAAGATGGAGCTGTTTGGATCTGTAGGGCAGGCATAAATTTTGCTTGACTTTCTGGAGTGATTGAGTTATACTTTCACACGTAGACATGAACAAGGGCGTTCCAAGATAGCTTGGTACGCTCTTTTTTCATTCATCCCCCTTGAGATCAGAGAAAGGGGGACAGGAGCCAAGTTATCCTGCTCTGCACAAAATAGACGAAAAGGAAGGGATCAAACATGAGCACAGATAAGATCAATGTAGCTGAAATCTTCGGAGAAAATGTTTTTAACGATACTGTGATGCAGGAACGCCTGCCGAAGAAAGTTTATAAAAATCTGAAAAAGACGATCGAGGAAGGCAAAGAACTGGATCTTGAGACCGCCGACGTCATCGCACACGAGATGAAAGAGTGGGCGATCGAGAAAGGGGCGACGCACTATACGCACTGGTTCCTGCCGCTGACAGGCGTTACGGCTGAGAAACACGATTCCTTTATCTCTGCGCCGCAGCCGAGCGGAAAAGTTCTGATGAGTTTCTCCGGAAAAGAACTGATCAAAGGAGAACCGGACGCGTCTTCATTTCCATCAGGAGGATTAAGGGCTACGTTCGAGGCGAGAGGATATACAGCGTGGGACTGCACGTCTCCGGCGTTCGTAAGACAGGACGCGGCGGGAGCCACACTCTGTATCCCCACAGCGTTCTGCTCCTATACAGGAGAGGCGCTGGATCAGAAGACGCCGCTGCTGAGATCTATGGAGGCGATCAACAAACAGGCGCTCCGTCTGCTGAGACTGTTTGGGAATACGACATCAAAGAAAGTAACTCCGTCTGTAGGGCCGGAGCAGGAATATTTCCTCGTAGACGCTGAGAAATTCAGGCAGAGGAAAGACCTGATCTATGCAGGGCGTACACTGTTCGGGGCAATGCCGCCTAAGGGGCAGGAGCTCGACGATCACTATTTTGGAACGATCAGACAGAGGATCGCGGCGTTTATGAAAGACGTCAACGTAGAACTGTGGAAAGTCGGGGTTACGGCAAAGACACAGCACAATGAAGTCGCTCCTGCACAGCACGAGCTGGCTCCGATCTATGCAGAGGCGAACATAGCGGTAGACCATAACCAGATCGTGATGCAGACGCTGAAAAGAGTCGCGTGCCGGCACGGACTGAAATGCCTGCTCCATGAGAAACCGTTCGCAGGCGTCAACGGATCCGGCAAGCACAACAACTGGTCCATCACAACGGACGACGGCATCAATATGCTTGATCCGGGCAAGACGCCTCATGAAAACACTCAGTTCCTCCTTGTGCTGACATGTATCTTAAGGGCCGTCAATATGCATGCGGATCTTTTGAGAGAGTCTGCGGCAGATCCCGGCAATGACCACAGACTGGGCGCTAACGAGGCTCCGCCGGCAATCATCTCCATCTTCCTCGGAGAGCAGCTTGAGGATGTGCTGGAGCAGCTTGTCAGCACCGGTGAGGCTACTCACAGCATTAAGGGAGGTAAGCTCGAAACAGGAGTCCGTACGCTGCCGGAGCTGTCAAAAGATGCGACAGACAGAAACCGTACGTCACCGTTCGCGTTCACGGGAAATAAATTCGAGTTCCGTATGGTTGGCTCCCGGGATTCTGTCGCGTCGCCGAACATCGTGCTGAACACGATCGTGGCGGAAGCGTTCGCGGATACATGTGACGTGCTGGAGAAAGCGGATGACTTTGACCTGGCGGTGCATGATCTGATCAAGAAATATGCGATAGAGAATCAGCGGATCGTCTTCAACGGCGACGGTTATTCAGAAGCCTGGGTAGAGGAGGCCGAACGGAGGGGGCTTGCGAACATCCGCTCCATGGTGGACGCGATCCCGGCAATGGTGACGGATACGGCTATCGATCTGTTCGAGAGATTCGGCGTGTTTACGAAAGCAGAGCTTGAGTCCCGTGCGGAGATCCAGTACGAGACTTATGCGAAAGCGATCAACATCGAGGCCCGCACGATGATCGACATGGCGAGCAAACAGTTTATGCCGACATTCATCAAATATACAAAGACGCTTGCAGACACTGTAAATGCGGTTACTGCAGCGGGGGCAGACGCATCTGTGCAGAAAGCGTCTCTGGATGAAGTGACGGCGCTCATGGGAGAGACGAAAAAAGCTCTCGACGCTCTCGTCAAAGTGACGGAAGAGGCGGCGCAGAAAGAGGAGGGAGCCGTACAGGCAAACTTCTATCACTCGGATGTATTCCCGGCTATGGAGGCTCTGCGCGCACCGGTCGACAAGCTTGAGATGATCGTCGACAAGGAAGCATGGCCGATGCCGTCATACGGCGATCTGATCTTTGAGGTATAGGATTTCCGCTTTGCCAGTCATTCTGTCATAATACGGAACCCCTCTGCATAGAACGCGCCTCCCATGGGAATATTGTCCGTGAAGATCGTAAGGGAGCCGGAATTCTGCCGGAAACGGAGGGAGCAGTTTGTTCGTATACTGTGCACCGCTTTTACGTTGATACAGGATGCGTCGTCCTCCGTTTCAGACGCCTGTCCCACCTGCAGATGAAGCTGCCGGGGGAGTTCGGGAGCAGAGTCGTAGGCAAAGAACGCATAGATACAGTTTCCCCTGCGTGTGTAATACAGCCGGTCTCCAAAGTAAGGAGCACAGATGCGGGTGCCGTAGATGCCTTCCCCGAATATTTTAAGCCATGCGCCCAGATCGCGCAGTGAGCGGACGGCAGGAGCAGGGAGCTCCCCGTCCGGCTGGGGAGCGACGTTAAGCGCAAGATTACCGCCCTTACTTACTATGTCAAGAAAGAGCAGGACGAGCTCATGTCCACTCTTAAATGTGTCTGTATAGTGGAAAGAGAACTTATTCCCAAGTGTTGTGCAGGTCTCCCATGGAACAGTGAGAGCATGGTCGGGGACTGTCTTTTCTGGTGTGATAAAGTTTTCGTATTCGCCTCCGCAGGTTCGTTCACAGACGATCAGGTGGGGCTGCGCGTCAGAGCGGATTTCCTCCACAATGTCTCCGAGACGGATGTCCTGTCCCAGGTTATCAGGGCGGACCCATCCGCCGTCCAGCCAGAGGACGTCCACTTTTCCGTATCTGGTGCACAGATCCCTTATCTGCCGATGGGTGAAGCTTACATACTTTTCCCACAGATCAGGGTGCTCGCTGACGTTGTAGTTCACATTTCTGTCAGGAGCGGGACCGAACTGAGGAGCCCAGTAATATTCGCTGTGCCAGTCTGGCTTGGAGAAATAGACGGAGATGCCCAGGCCCTGTTTCCGGAACTCCCGGTAAAGAGCGCCTGTGATGTCTGCGTTTTTGTCTGTGTGAAAAGGGCAGGATTCATCTGTGATTTTGTAGTCTGTTGTGTCTGTGTCGTACATGCAGAAACCGTCGTGGTGCTTTGTGGTAAAAAGCAGATACCTGAATCCGCATCCGGCGGCAAGTTCCGCCAGTTTTCCGGGATTGAATTTTACCGGGTTGAACGTGCGGTTTGCCTCCCGGTACTGACGTTTGCATGTCTCAATATCCGCCCATGTCATGTCTTCCTGACTCCAGGAGGCGTCCCCGTCGCTTAGCGGCCAGCTTTCGTATGTGCCGAGCTGGCAGCCGGGGGCCCAGTGCATCATAAACCCCAGTTTCTGATCCATGAACCATTCAAGATGTTTTCTGACAGCCTCTGAGGAGGGCGGTACGTATTCCTCCGGAGCCGTGTAATTGTGGATACCGTTGACAACAAGTGTTTTTGCCATAGTCTGCGCACCTCTTTCTTCTCATATTTACTGAGTCTAATATACAGCCTGAACATACCATCGGAAAGAGTTAAATTTTTTGCTCAGGTGCACTTTTTTTATATTCATTGCCGATAAGATCCGGGGACAGACATCTTTCATTGCGCTTGCTGCCGGAGCCGTCCCGGCAGATAGTAAGCGTTGCGGCCAGCCGCCCGTTTTTATTGACAGAGAAAGACAGTTTGCTCTCCCCGCCAAAATGGAGACGGATGCGCTCGTTTACATTGCGGATACCGAAACCGTGGGACACTTTCAGATCCACATCTTCATATCGCAGATAGGCGTTCAGTTTATCAGCATCCGCGCCTCTGCCTGTATCGGTTACTTCCACGTACAGTCTGTCTGCTTCCTCCCATGCCCGCAGAAAGATAGCAATGCCCGCGTCCTGCCGCGTGATGCCGTGACGGATAGAGTTTTCAACAAGAGGCTGGAGGGTGAACTTGGGGATGAAGATTTCCGTGTCCGGGCGGTCCGCTGAGATTTCCAGCCGGATTTCCTGATGGAAACGCAGGGTATAGATAGAAATGTATTCCCGGACATTTTTCAACTCGGTGTGGAGGCTTACAAGCTGGTCGGGCTCCGTAATGCTGTAGCGCATCAGGTTCGCTATGGAGTCCACGGTTGCCGCAATGTCGTCCTGCTCCCGGATAAGCGCCATATAATTGACCGTATTCATGGCGTTCAGTACAAAATGAGGATTCATCTGTGCCTGCAGGGCGCGCAGCTCGCTTATTCTGCGCAGCTCCGCAGCCTTTTGGATCTGCTCGTTCAGGCGGTTCACGCGCCCGATCAAATTTCTGAAGCTGATGCTGAGCCTCCAGATCTCCGGCGGCGCTTTGTCTGAAAATGTGTCCGGATCTACATCCCGCGTATCCCGGATGCTTTCAATCTTTTTTGTAAGCTGCACAACAGGATGCGTGATACTTCGTGAAAGCAGCAGAGAAAAAAGCACTCCGATAGCGAGAAAGATAAAAGAACAGAGCAGATATGGGGCCATCGTCCTGTGGAGCTGCTCTGAGATATCGTCGTAGGGCGTAAGGAACAGGAGCTGGAGTCCCCAGTCAAGCTCTGTCGAACTATAGATAAAAGAACTGCCGTCCAGCGACAGATTATGGTGAGACGAACTGTGCGGGAACTCAGGTGCAGTATCCGACAGATCCGGCAGAGCATCCGACTGGTACAAAAGCGCGCCGTTTCTGTTGAACAGAGCAAAGCCGCTGCGGGATGTAAGAGGGTGGAAAGAGAATATCTGAGGAATTCTGCCGGTGGGGATGGAGCACAGCAGGACGCCTACCCCGTCTTTGAGGCGCGGGCCTGAATAATGACTGTTCTGAAGTTTTTTGGCGAAGCAGAGCCGTCCCTTGTTCTCGTCCACAAAAATATACTGCATGGCTACCTGTTCCAGTGCGCCCTGATACCATTTTTCATCCTGAACGCTCTCGGCGCTGAACAGGCGGCTTACATGTTCCGTCGTCGCGTCGGAGCGGAAGAGCGTGCTGACCGGAAGTTCGGGATTGAGGTAGAGGACGGAAGTGAAGCCCTGGTGGGACAGGATACTCTGGGAGTTGAGGTTGTACGCTATCCGGCTGTTCAGCGAGGATTTTATCTGCATATCCTCCAGAGAATCTTCTCCCACATTTCTGGAGAGCAAAGTTCCCAGTTCCTCATCTGAAGTGTAAAGGTATGTGAGCTGATCCAGTTCCTGTGTGAAAACACGGCACAGAGAGCTGTTGGCGTCCATCAGTGTGTCATAGGAGGTAAGCACCGAATCTGTGATCGAATGGCGGAACAGGACATAAGTGATGGTGCTGAGCGTCAGCAGGATGGCGGAGATAATCAGGCAGATAATCATAAATGTACGTTTCGTAATACTCATACAGGTTCCTCCTTACCTCTCTGCGGGGATACTGCCGGACATCCCGACGTTTCTTTCCTGTTCGATCCCGCCGTCCGGATGCAGATCACGGCTGTTGTGCAGATTACGGTATTCACTGGGTGTCATTCCGGTCTGTTTCTTAAAAGAGCGGGCAAAATAATGCGGATCTTCATAGCCGGATCTGGCGCACACGTCCTTGACAGGAATCGATATGTCGCGCAGAAGCTCCTGACTTTTCAGAAGCCTCTGGGAGGAGAGATAGCTGCTGATGGTCTGTCCCATAGCCTGCTTGAATACGGTGCTCAGATAGGAGAGCGACAGGTTGGCCTGATCCGCCAGCTGGGAGATATTGAAGCTGGCGTCAGTGTAATGCTCCTGTATCATCTGGATACAATGCGCGACGATAGGCTGGACGTATTCCTCTTTTTTGCTCTTGGAATATGTCAGGACGTCCTGATAGCAGGCGAGGATATGATCTATACGCTCCCAGGGGGTATGGAGACTCCAGTAAACCTCCATCTCACGTCGTTTCAGATCTGATAAACGGGACTTGTCCCTGCTGATCTCGTTTCGGTAAGCGGAGAGATAATCAAGGAGCATGGCGCCCAGTGTGCCGTTGCAATCATGGAGCAGGGATTCCGCAAGCACGCCTGTTCGCATGAGACTGTTGATTGCATCGGCATCGCCTTGCCGGAGCAAAGAGAGCAGATGCTCTTTCAAGGTGTCGTCGCCGGACAGGCGGCGGATCTCTCTTTTTGCATGTAGCTCGTCGCTGATTTCCCTGAGACGTTTCTCAAGTTCTGCGATCTTCTGTCTTGTGACCGGCTTTAGGATATAATCCGTAACGCGGTACTGAAGTGCTTTCTGAGCGTACTCAAATTCACTGTGCCCACTCAGGAGGATGACGCGGATATTACGGTAATGTTCATAAAGCCAGCCGGCCAGCTCGATCCCGTCCATACGAGGCATCTTGATATCTGCGATCACAACGTCCGGAGAAGTCTTATCTATCATGGCCGAGGCCTGAACTCCGTCCGTTGCGCAGCCCACCAGTTCTCCGTTAAACGTCTCCCATCTGAGTATCTGACGCAGCCCTTCGAGGGCAGGATAATCGTCGTCCACAAGCAGTACTTTTATCATAACCCGTTCCTCCTCTTCTGCAGCTTTTGCGCCTTTTTGTCTAAATAACTGAAAATAACCACTGGTTATTATACCATACAGGCAGTGGTTTTGTGAATTATTTCCTAAAAACAATGATTTGTGTGAATTTTTTTGCGAAAACATCACATAAAAAAGATACACCTCATATAAAAATTGTGCCGTTGTTGAAAGTGTAGGGTGGATGATACACTGGTTTCAGATAAAAACATTGAAAGGAAAAGGGGGATGAAGATGAAAGCTGCTGTAAAACCGGCTGTCGTGAAGAAGAAAAAAAGCTTCTGGCAAATATTTAAGAAGAATCTGCCGTTGACCGTCATGGCGTTGCCGGGACTGATTGTTATGATTCTGTTTCGATATCTTCCCATGTCGGGGCTTCTCTTGGCATTTAAGCGTTTCAGTGTAAGAGACGGTATTTTTGGAAGCGAATGGATTGGATTTACGAATTTTGAATTTCTGTTCAAGACAACGGACGCATGGATTATTACCCGCAACACGCTGCTGTACAATGGTCTGTTCATTATACTGGATCTTGTGATGGCTGTGGCCATGGCAATCGGCCTGAGCGAGCTTCTTAAAAAGCGCAGGGCAAAAATCTATCAGACGATTTTCATGGCGCCGTACTTCCTGTCGTGGGTAGTAGTTTCATTTATGGCGTTTTCGCTGTTCAGCGTAGATGACGGGCTGTTTAATCATCTGCTCCAGTATTTTGGATTCTCAGGGGTGAACTGGTATTCCGATCCCGGGAAATGGCCGTTTATTTTGACTTTTTTCCAGTTGTGGAAGATGATCGGTTATTCTACGGTCATGTACCTGAGTTCTCTTACGAGCATTCCAAACGACTATTATGAGGCGGCTGTTATCGACGGAGCGACCAAATGGCAGCAGATCAAGAATATTACGCTGCCGTGTCTGAAGCCTATGATGATCGTTCTGACGATCCTTGCCATCGGAAGAATTTTCTATGCAGACTTCGGGCTGTTCTTCCAGCTTCCGAGAGATTCGGGCCCGCTGTATGACGTAACGCAAGTTATTGATACATATGTATACAGAGCACTGAAAGAAACCGGCAACGTTGGTATGGCGTCTGCAGCCAGCCTGTATCAGTCGGTTGTGGGATTTATCCTTGTAGTAGGTACTAACCTCATCGTACGCAAAATGGATCCGGACAGCGCATTATTCTGACAGGAGGGAGACGGATGAAAAGCTTATTTAAGAGAAAGAAAAAGGACGAGGGCGTACCTGATCTGACAATCAACAGGATATCTAAAAAGGCGGATCTTATTCTTAATGTCTTGTTTGCAGTGTGGACGCTGGCCTGTGTGCTTCCTCTCCTGCTTGTTGTGATCGTATCTTTTAGTAGTGAACAGAGTATCTTTGAGAATGGATACAGTTTCTTTCCATCGGAATGGAGCCTGGCTGCATATGACTTTTTCTTCAAGCTGGGGGATCAGTTGATCCGCTCTTACGGAATCACAATTTTTGTGACGGTAGTCGGCACGCTGTTCAGTCTTGCTATCAGCGCCAGCTTCGCGTATGTGCTTAGCCGCAGCGATTATGCGTATAACAGACTGTTTACGCTGATGATGCTTTTTACGATGCTGTTCAACGGAGGAATTGTTGCGTCTTATATGGTAAACACCCAGCTTCTGGGACTGGGCAACAGTGTGTGGGCGCTCATCTTTCCGATGTCGTTCAACGCATTCTACGTCGTAGTGCTCAGAACATTTTACAAAAGTATACCGGTCGAACTAATTGAGGCTGCAAGAGTGGACGGAGCCAGCGAGTTTAAAACATTTTTCAGAATCGTGCTCCCGCTGTCAAAGCCGGGTATCGCGACGATCGGAATGTTCACGATGATCGCCTACTGGAACGACTGGTTCTTGGGAATGCTTTATATTGTAGACCAGGACAAATATCCTGTGCAGACGCTTTTGTGGAGTATGCAAAATAGCCTGGAGTTTATGAAACAGTCTTCGGCAAACGCTCTGGAATATGCGGAAATGGCTGCAAATGCGCCGACAGACAGCGGCCGTATGGCTCTGACCGTGCTGGTAGTCCTGCCGATTCTCCTGGCGTATCCGTATTTCCAGAAATACTTTGTAAAAGGGCTCACAGTCGGCGGTGTGAAAGGATGATATAAACAAAAATCCGTTATCAGAACGCAGCAGCGTTTTGGAAAATAAAATTATTTAAGAGGAGGAAGAATTATGAAACTGAAGACGACGAAGAAACTGCTCAGTTTAGGGCTGGTATCTGCCATGACAGCAGGACTGCTGGCAGGATGCGGAGGAGGAGAGAATGCTTCGGAGAGTGACAGCGGGGATTCTAACGACATCACAACGCTGACATGGTACATGTCCATCAATCCGGTTGCGGCTGACACAGATGTGGTAATCGAGGAGCTGAACAAGTACACGCGCGAAAAGATAGGCGTGGAGATCGATTATAATGTACTTGCGAATCCGGATTACAAGGAAAAAATGCCGAATTTAATTAATGCAGGCGAGTATTTCGACATTTGCTTCACATCTAACTGGACAACAGATTATCTGCAGTTTGCAGGCAGGGACGCATTCATGGATATTACAGATCTGCTGCCCGAGTATGCGAAAGAAACATATGATTTTGTCCCGGAGGAGGTATGGAATGCCGTTAAGGTAGGAGGGAAAATCTACGGAGTTCCGTCCTATAAAGAAATGGGATGGCAGGGAGGCATTGTATACAACAGCGACATTGCCGAGGAATATGGTATTGACATGACAAATGTGAAGACGATTGGCGACTATACGCAGGTTCTGCAGACAGTCTCTGAAAAATCACAGGCCGCAGGTCAGGACGTGATTGGCGTATCCGGTCTTATAAATGCGTGGTCCATGGCCGCTCCTTACGAGTCCCTTACAGGTAATACTACGCTTCCTGCAGCCGCTGCAGTGCCGGAATACGATAACTTTAAAGATATGTCTGGTGAGACAGTGTTCAATCAGTATGCAAGTGAAGAATATATGAACTACTGTAAGACAGTATATGAGTGGAATCAGGCAGGATATCTGGGCGGAGATCCGGTAAATTATGACAGCGATACGGCAAACCGTGACAACGATTTCAACAACGGAAAGTTATTCTCCTACTTTATCAAGAATGCTCCGGGCAATGTTGAGATGATGGCAGAAACCAGCGGACACGGCGTGGGCTTTGTATCCCTGATGGATCCTTTATTTGAGACAAGCAGCGCGACTGGAGGTCTCCTTGCAGTTTCTTCTGCCAGTGAGCATCCGGAGAAAGCGTTGGAGTTCATCAATCTCCTGAACACAGACGAGTATGTAGGGACACTTATCCGCCACGGCATTGAGGGCAAGCACTATACAGCAGTAGGAGAGAATCAGGTTGACAGGACAATGGGCGGCACACTGAATCCCGCAGACAACGGCTATGATTACACATATGGCTGGCAATTCGGAACACCGTTTAACCAGAAATGGGATATCAGCTATCCGGAGAACATCGAAGAACTGTTCCAGGAGTACAATGATTCTGTGGTGATTTCTCCGAACAATGGATTTGCTTTCGATATGGTTCCTGTGGAGACTCAGGTAGCGGCTCTGACCAATGTTATTGCAGAGTACGGCCCGTCGCTTGAGACAGGTTCTGTAAATCCCGAAGAATATATTCCGGCATTTCTGGACAATCTGGAGGCAAACGGCGCTCAGGAGTTGATTGACGAAGTCTCTGCACAACTGGAGGAGTATAATACATCCAGATAGCAGAAGATGAATACTGATTCGAACCGGCACTGCCAAGCGGCGTGCCGGTTTTTTGGCAGGGATATTCAATCTAAAAGAGGATACTGCCAGACAAGAGGAGGAGGAAAAAGCATGAAACGACCAAATATACTATTCATACTGACCGATGATCAGGGCGCCTGGGCAATGCGCTGCTCTGGAAATACCGACGTCTGTACGCCGAATTTGGATCGGCTGGCAGGACAGGGAACTAGATTTGATAATTTCTTCTGCGCTTCACCGGTGTGCAGTCCGGCAAGAGCGTCAATACTGACGGGACGTATTCCGTCTCAACATGGCGTCCACGACTGGATCCGGTGCGGAAGCCTTGACAGGGAAGCCCTCGGCGGATTGAAAGATCATCCCTATTTTGCAAATGAGGATAAACCTGTGCGGTACCTTGACGGCATGGTGGCGTACACGGATCTGTTGGCAGATAACGGGTATCGCTGTGCCCTGTCCGGTAAATGGCATCTTGGAGACAGTATGTTGCCGCAGCATGGATTCGCAGACTGGTTTACGATAGGAAGAGGTGGCTGCCTTTATATGCAGCCTGACGTAATAGAGAACGGAGAACTGAGGATAGAGAATCGTTATATAACCGATATGATCACAGAACACACCCTGGCAGATATTGACAAATATGCCGAAAGTTACAGGGCTGGAGGATCCCCGTTCTATATAAGCGTTCATTACACGGCTCCCCATGATCCATGGGATGCGGACCAGCATCCGAAAGAGTTTGTGAAGATGTATAGTGACTGCGAGTGTACGGCGACGCCCGACGAACCGCTTCATCCGGACCGGATACCTACTGCTCCGGGAGGAACAGGCGAAGAGCGGAAAAGACTTCTTAGGGGGTATTATGCGGCGATCAGCGCCATGGACGCCGGGGTGGGAAAACTTCTGGACCGTCTGGAAGAACTGAAGATTGCGGAGGATACGCTTGTAATATTTACTTCGGATAACGGCATGAATATGGGGCACCACGGTATATGGGGAAAAGGCAATGGGACATTTCCGTTTAATCTGTTTGACACAGCAGTAAAAGTACCGTTTATCGCCCGTTGGCAGAGCGTGATCCCGGCCGGCAGGGTGACAGAAAGTATGTGCAGCCATTATGATATCATACAGACGCTGAAAGAACTGCTCGATCTCAAAGGAGAACTGCCGGACGGACTTCCGGGGAAAAGCTTTGCTTCGGTGTTGACCGGCGGCCCGGATACGGATAATCATGTGGTGATCTTAGACGAGTATGGTCCTGGCAGGATGATCCGCAGCCGGGAGTGGAAGTATATACACAGATATCCATATGGTCCGAACGAACTTTATCATCTTGCTGAGGATCCGGAGGAAAAGAAGAACCTTGCTGGATGCGCTGTGTATGAAGAAATTCAGTGTAAACTGCTTGACCAACTTCAGAAATGGTATGCCCAATATGCCGACACGTCTGTTGATGGTTCCCGTGAAGCAGTGACAGGGATGGGACAGCTCGGGCGCTCGGGCCTGTATTCTGGAGGTAAAATGGTCTACGCAAAAGAGACAAAATATCAGAGTATGCGAAACAGTAAGAGTGCAGCCGCAATGCAGGAGGATGTGGAAAGATGAGAGTATTTGATTATGAGAATGTAAAAAATCCGCAATATTTCAGGGATGGCAGACTGGACGCGCATTCGGACCATATTTATTATGCGTCGGAGGAGGATCTGCGGGTTGGCAGATCAGAGTATACAGAAAGTCTGAACGGGGTGTGGAAGTTTCATTATGCAAAGAATTATGGATCTGCAATACCGGGATTTGAGAAAGAGGATTACTGCTGCTTTAGCTGGGACGATATCCGCGTGCCGGCGCATATTCAGATGGAGGGATACGACGCCCCGCAGTACGCAAATACGCAGTATCCATGGGAGGGCAGGGAGGATATTAGTCCAGGAGAGATACCGGAGTATTTCAATCCTGTGGCCAGCTATGTGAAATATTTCACTGTGCCGGAGCGTATGCAGGGGAAGCGTCTGTTTATCTCATTTGACGGAGCCGAGAGCGGCGTTGCTGTCTGGCTAAACGGATCTTTTGTCGGCTACAGCGAAGACTCTTTTACACCGTCGGAATTTGAACTGACGCCTTACGTGAAAGATGGAGAGAATAAGCTTGCAGCGCAGGTGTTCAAATGGACTGCGGGGAGTTGGTGCGAGGATCAGGATTTTTATCGGTTTTCCGGTATTTATCGGGACGTATATCTCTACACTGTGCCGGAAGTACATATCCGGGATCTGAGGATCCGTGCTGTGCCGGATGTGACGCTAACCAGAGGAACATTGGAAATCTGTGCTCTCACATGGAGCGGAAAGGGAGAAGCTAAGAAAGAGACAGGAAGCAGAGGAAAGGCACGTTTCCGTCTTTCATACAATGGAAGAATCTGCTTTGAAGAAGATCGGTGGCTGACCGGAGAGGACTGCTTTGTATGGGAAATTGATAGACCTGAGCTGTGGAGTGCGGAGGAGCCGAAGTTGTATGATCTTACGATCGAAGTATATGGAGGCGACGATGTGCTCTGCGAAGTTATTCCTGAGAAAGTAGGATTCCGCAGATTTGAGCTCAAAGACCACATTATGACGCTGAATGGAAAACGGATTGTGTTCAAAGGAGTTAATCGCCATGAATTTAGTTCTGTGAACGGCAGACGCGTATCAGAGGAAGAACTTCGCAAAGATATTGCGCTTATGAAGCAGCACAATATTAATGCCGTCCGCACATGCCATTATCCAGATTCTTCCCTGATCTACCGCCTGTGCGACGAGTATGGACTGTATATGATAGATGAAGCGAACCTGGAGAGCCATGGATCGTGGGATACCGTAGAGATGGATGGAGATTACGATTATATCGTTCCGGGAGACAGGAAAGAGTGGCTGGATCTGGCGCTGGACCGGGCAGAGTCCATGTATCAGAGAGACAAAAACCATCCGTCTATTCTGATCTGGTCCTGCGGAAACGAGTCTTATGGCGGCAGGGATATTTATGAAATATCACAGTTTTTCCGCAGGGAAGACAACACACGGCTTATACATTATGAAGGGATATCTCGTGACCGGAGATATAATGAAACAAGCGATATGGAAAGCCAGATGTATACGCCTGTGGAGGAGATCAGAGAGTTTCTGCAAAATGACAGGAGTAAGCCGTTTATCTGCTGTGAATATATCCATGCCATGGGGAATTCCTGCGGGGATATGTACAGGTACACAGAGCTGACAGATACGGAACCGCTTTATCAGGGAGGTTTCATATGGGATTATATCGATCAGACGATTACGAAAAAAGACCGGTATGGAAATGAATTTCAGGCTTACGGGGGAGATTTTGACGAGTGCCCGACCGATTATAATTTCAGCGCTAACGGTATCGTATATGGAGGCGACAGGAATCCGTCCCCGAAGATGCAGGAGGTAAAATTCAGCTACCAGAATATTAGTGCGGAAGTATCTGAGACGCAGGTAAAAGTGATCAATAAAAATCTGTTTGTGAATACGAACACATTTGACTGTGTCGTGACAGTTGCGAGAAACGGCCTGCAGATCAGGAAAGAAAAACTGGAGACGGATGTAGAGCCTCTGTGTGAAAAAATATATGATCTTCCGGTACAACCGGAAACCGCGCCGGGAGAATATACAATTACAGTATCTTTTCATCTGAAACAGGATACCGCCTGGGCAGCGGCAGGCTATGAAACGGCATTCGGACAGATGATTTACAGGAGAAAACCGAAGCGTCGGGAAGCGCCGGAGCGTCGGGAGGAAAGCAGGGGGCAGAGCCGCATGACGCTGAAAGTGATCCGAAGCAAACACAATATCGGCGTGCGGGGCCATTGCTTTGAGGCTATATTCTCTTTGATGTACGGTGGCCTCGTGTCTTACCGATATGCGGGAAAAGAAATGCTTAAAGAGATCCCAAAGCCAAACTTCTGGAGAGCCCCGGTGGACAATGACCAGGGGAATCAGATGCCGAAGCGTTACGCACAGTGGAAGATCGCGGCAATGTATGTGTCTCATAAAGATTTCCGCGGAGATGCGTACTGCCGTATACTGGAGCCGGAAGTCAGGGTGAACGGCACAGATGCGTCGGACGAAAGCGCAGAGGTATATTCTGTGAAAGTAACTTATACTTATATCATGCCAACGACGCCGGTGAGCGGATGTACCCTTGCATATGAAGTGACAGGAGACGGGCGCGTGACAGTGACATTGTCTTATGATCCGGTGAAAGAGCTGGGGGATATGCCGGAATTCGGGGTGCTCTTTAAGCTTGACGCGGATTATGATCATGTGAAATGGTACGGGCTTGGTCTCGCAGAGACTTACGCCGACCGTAAGAAAGGCGCTAAGCTTGGAATCTATGAGAATCTTGTAAAAGACAACATAGCGGAATACATCGTGCCTCAGGAATGTGGCGCAAAAGAGGAGGTGCGATATGCTTTGGTAACGGACAAAAGAGGCCGGGGACTGATCTTTGAGATGGATGAGAAGAGCGGGCCAATGATGTTTTCCGCTCTGCCGTATACACCTCACGAACTGGAAAATGCGAAGCACCCATATGAACTGCCGCAGGTACATTATACAGTTGTGCGGGCGGCTCTCGGACAGATGGGGATAGCGGGAGACAACAGCTGGGGCGTAAAGCCGCGTGAGGAGTATCTGCTTGATGTGAACAGGAAGCTGACATTTACATTCAGTTTCAGAGGCATATAAGGCTTTCAGGCGATGACACTATTGTTGACTTTGGTAATGACCTATACTAAAATAATTTCAAAAATGTAAGGAGCCATCACCATGCAGTCATCAACAGATCTCAGGAGCCTGTTAAACAGGATCGACCACCGCGGGTATCCCGCTTATAAAGACACCAGGGGCGCATACCAGTTTCCCGGATACGTGTTATCCATCGATCACGTCCAGGGCGACCCGTTCGCCTCGCCGTCAAAGGTGAGCGTCCGTGTGGCAGGGCGCACGGCGGGATTCCCGCAGGAACTTTATGGGGGCGACCATCAGAGGATCGCCCTGCAGGATGAGCTGACGAGGCAGTTCGGCAGACGGGCGGAGCAGTTCGCATTTAAGGCAAAAGGTTCGGGAAAGAGCGGCCTGATCTCTGTGAGCCGCTGCTCCCAGGAAGTGCTGGAGCGTACGGCGTGCCGCATCGATCCGAAGAGCGGAGATATTGTGCTGCGCATGGAGATCGGATTTCCGGCGAACGGACGGACGATCAATGCAGGAGAGCTGGAGAAGATCCTCTTTGACTTCGTACCGGAGTGTGTCAAACACGCGCTCTTCTATAAGAATATGGATGCGAAGCGTTTGAGAGCGATCGTTGATCTTGCAGAGGACCAGCATTACATCCGCGGGATGCTGCCAGAGATGGGACTCTGCGCTTTTGTGGCGAACGGGAGCGTGCTGCCAAGAGAGTCGGGGATCTCGCCGCAGCCGATGAAAGGCGGAGTGAAGTTCCAGTCCCCGAAAGAACTGGAAGTGACGATGGAGCTTCCGCACAAAGGGAAGATCACCGGCATGGGCATCCGCAGGGGGATCACCCTGATCGTGGGCGGAGGATACCACGGCAAATCCACCCTGTTAAAGGCGCTGGAAGTGGGCGTATATGACCATATCGCGGGGGACGGCAGAGAGTATGTCATCGCGGACAACACCGCCGTGAAGCTGCGCGCCGAGGACGGAAGGAGCATTCAGAAGACGGATATTTCCATGTTTATCAATGACCTCCCGAATGGAAAGGACACCGTGGGATTCTGCACCGGGGACGCCAGCGGCAGTACCTCACAGGCTGCAAATGTAGTAGAGAGCATTGAAGCGGGGACGTCTCTTCTCCTGATCGACGAGGATACGAGTGCGACCAACTTTATGATCCGCGATGAACTGATGCAGAGAGTCATCCATCGCGACATGGAGCCTATCACTCCGTTTATCGATAGGATACGGGAGCTGTATGACGACTACGGCATTTCCACTGTGATCGTGGCGGGAAGTTCGGGCGCTTATTTCCATGTCGCAGACACCATTATCCAGATGGATCGTTACGTGCCGAAAGATATCACCGCTTATGCAAAGAAAGAGGCGGAGAGTTACCCGGCGGTCAGCGGCCCGGAGACGCCGGCGAAGAGACCGGATTTCCACCGGTGCCCGCGGGCGGGGAAAGGATTCCGGGAGAATGACAGAATCAAGATGAAGACTATGGGGCGCGAGGCAGTCATGATCAACAAGGAAACCATTGACCTGCGCTGTGTGGAGCAGATCACAGACAGCGAGCAGGTGACGGCGCTCGGGTACTGTATGAGATATGCCCAGAAACACATAATGGATGGCAGGAAAGATCTCAGACAGGTCGTGGACGAGCTGGAACGTGCCATAGAGAAAGGAACGCTGGCGGCCCTGTGCGAGAGCAGTTCGGGCATCTCCTGCATGGCCATGCCGAGACGGCAGGAGATCTTCGCCTGTTTTGACCGTTACCGGAGTCTGAAGATGTGATTCTAAAGACGGGAAATATGGTATAAGAATCTGAAAATACAGAAAAAGAGTTTACGATAAGACGATCATAAAGGAGAAACATAAATATGCAGTTAGCTGACGGCAGACCGGAGAATACAGAAAGCAGGCCTGACAAGGAAATAAGAGTATACGATCTTCTTGACTCTCTCGGGATCGCATATAAAAGAGTTGACCATGAGGCCGCCATGACAATGGAAGCATGTGAAGAGATCGACAGGACTCTGAGCGAAGGCGTGGAGAAAGGAGTTGCTATCTGTAAGAACCTGTTCCTGTGCAACCGCCAGGCAACGGAGTTCTATCTGCTGCTCATTCCGGGAGACAAGCCTTTTAAGACGAAATATCTGTCCGCACAGATCGGTTCCTCAAGGCTCTCCTTTGCAAAGCCGGAACACATGGAGCAGTATCTCGATATCACGCCGGGCTCGGTGAGTGTGATGGGGCTGATGAACGACAGGGAGAAGAAAGTCCGGCTTCTGATCGATGAAGACGTCCTTGGAGAAGAATATTTCGCATGCCATCCATGCATCAACACATCCAGCCTGAGGTTTAAGACTCCGGACCTTATGGAAAAGGTGATCCCGGCCATGGGGCACAAGCCGGAGATCGTGAGGCTTTAGCGGCCATCGGGCGGGAATGGAGGGAACAGTAACAAAGGAAAGGGAGACGGTAAGGATAAAACTGTGTCTTGCTTTAAAAATCCCCACTCTGTATAATGGTTATAAGAGAGGACTCCTGCGCTCTCCGGGCGGAGGAGGGAAGAAAGCCGTGCCGCAGACGGGCGGATGATAAATACAGAAGAGGAGAAAGATATGAGCTCAGAGGAAAATAAGGTAATGGACGAGAACGCGGTGGATGAGAATACTGTGCAGGAAGAAGCCGGGATGAATGAATCTGCCGAAAACCGGGCGGAGACGCCGGAACAGGAGGAAAGCCGGGCGGAGACGCCGGAACAGAAAGAGAACCGGTATGACGTTGAGTTCTCAAGAGAACAGTGGATACTGACGCATATAGGCGATGAGAATCTGCTGGAATATCTGAAAATGGAACATCGAAGAGAAGAGGAAAGGCAGAATGCAAAAGACATGAGACAGAAAAGGATTCTGTCTGCATTCCAGCTCACGATCTCGCTGGCCGCGGTCATCGCAGTGATCTTTCTGCTGAGAGACAATCCGACGGTGATGGTCAATATCCTTTATATCATCGCTATCATCGCCGCGCTCTGGATATGGAAGCATCCCGGTCAGAAGTGACCCGCCGGGGAGTGTATTTCCGGCGTGATGAGCAGCGCGGCAGAGTATATGCAGCTACAGGAGAGACGAGATGCGATTTTTTCATTTGTCAGACCTCCATATAGGAAGACAGCTTCATCATTATAACCTTCGCGAGGATCAGGAACATATCCTCGGGGAGGTTATTTCCTATGCAGAAAAACTCCGGCCTGATGCGATCGTGATCGCGGGGGACATTTACGACAGATCAGTCCCGTCGGCTGAGGCGGTCAGCGTGTTCGACGACTTTCTGACACGTCTGTGCAGGATAAGCCCGATGATCCCTGTCCTTATCGTCTCGGGGAATCACGACTCGCCGCACAGGCTCGACTATGCCAGCAGACTGCTCGGGAGACATCAGATCTATATCGCAGCAAAGATCCCTGAGACGAAAGGAGAACATCTTAAGAAAGTCACTCTGACGGATGAATATGGCAGCGTGGATTTCTATCTGATGCCGTTCCTGAAGCCCGGATATGTGCGGGCGTTCTGCGGCGGAGAACTGCCTGAGACATATACGGAGGCAGTGAGCGCAGTGCTGGACCGGGAAGATATTGATCCGGGGAGACGCAATGTACTTGTATCCCATCAGTTCTACACCGGAAAAGGGACGGCGCCAAAAACCTGTGACTCGGAGATACTGAGCGTAGGCGGCATCGACAATGTCGACGCCTCGGTGGTACAGTACTTTGACTATGTGGCGCTTGGTCATCTCCACGGAGCGCAGAAAGTCGGACAGGAGCATATCCGCTACTGCGGGACGCTCCTTAAATATTCTGTAAGCGAAGCCGGACAGGAAAAAACGCTCCATGTAGTTGAACTGGGGGCAAAGGGAACGCCGGTGAAAGTGGAACGGCTGCCGCTCCATCCGCTGAGGGATGTGCGAAGAGTAAGGGGGCCGATCTCCGACGTCATCTCGGCCGCAGGAGCAAAAGGGCGGGACGATTATGTGAGCGTCACCCTGACGGACGAGATCGATCCGTACAAGCCCAAAGAGCAGCTTGAAAAAGTATATACTCATATCCTGGAAGTGAGGATGGACAATGAGCGGACGAGGAACAGGCTTCAGTTCTCGGATGAGGAGATAAAGATACAGGATCCTCTGCAGGCTTTTTCTGATTTTTATCATGAGATGCAAAGCAGAGAGATGTCAGAAGAGGAGCAGAAGATCATGGAACAGGTGTTTATCCGGGCAAGGGGGGATGCGTTATGAGACCGGTCAGACTTACGATGTCCGCGTTTGGCTCTTACTCCGGAAAAGAGGTCATAGATTTCACCGAAGTGAAGAGCGGCCTTTTTCTGATAACCGGAGACACCGGTGCGGGCAAGACGACGATATTCGACGCGGTCACTTATGCGCTCTATGATAAGACCAGCGGCGGACGAAGAGACGGCAGTATGATGCGCAGCCAGTATGCTTCGGAGGATACGGAAACATATGTGGAATATATCTTCACCTACAGAGGGGAAGAGTATGCGGTGCGAAGAAATCCCGAGTATATGCGTGCCGGAAAGCGAAAGAGAGCAGACGGGAGCATACCGCTTGTAAAGGAAACTGCAAAGGTGAGTCTTGTCATGCCTGACGGGAAAGAATATCCCGGAAAGAAACGTGAAGTTGACCGTAAAATCGAAGACATCATCGGGCTGGACGCGGGGCAGTTCACTCAGATATCTATGATCGCCCAGGGGGATTTTCTGAAACTGCTGCATGCAGAGTCGAGAGAACGTAAGAAGATATTTTCGCGAATCTTTCAGACGCAGGTGTTCTGGCGCATGCAGGAAGAACTCAAAGAGATGGGGAAATCTCTGTATGTCAGCCTGAAAGAAAGTGAAACGGATATTCTAAGAGAAATGGAGAGGGTAGAGGTCTGGACGGATACGCAGGCAGATGTGCAGGCAGGCGCTCCGGGAGATGACGAAACTCTGTCTGCGCGCTGGCAGTCACTGATGCAAAGAGAGCTCCCCGACGCCGACGAGGCGGGTGAAGTGCTTGGCAGGATATTAAAAGCGGGGCAGGAGCAGGAGAAGCATCTGTCAGAGGAAGAAGATCGCATCAGGACAGAAGCAGAGACACTCCGCGCCTCGATCGGGAAAAAGCAGGAGATAAACCGTATCTTTGACTTGCTCGACAAGGCGAAAGAAACATGCGAAAATCTGGAGGGAGAGCGGGAGTATTACGATCAGCTCAAGAGACAGGCAGCCCGGGGCGAACGGGCAGAACGGGCGCGCAGCCTTGAGGTGCAGGCGCTCCGGACAAAAAAGGAGCTGGAGCAGGCAGAACGAAAGGAAGAAGAGATCCTCTCCTGGCAAAAAGAACATGAGGCGCAGGAGGAAGAGCTGCGTAAAAGAGCAGAAGAGGCGGAGAAAATACTGGCCGGGACAGAGCCGGCCATGCAGGAGCGCATCCTGAGACTCACCGAGCTGCTCCCGCGATATGGCAGGCTGAAGAAGCTGCGCAAACAGTACGGAGAAAAAACTGCTGAGATGGAAAGATGTCTGGAACAATGCAGGAGGGCGTCAGCGGACTACGAAGAAAAGTACAGTCGGTTTTTCATTGCGCAGGCAGGGCTCATGGCGAGAGAGTTAGAAAACGGAGAGCCCTGCCCGGTGTGCGGCTCGCACCAGCATCCGAAAAAGGCGGAGCTTCCTGAATGTGCCCCGGATCAGAATGCTGTGGAACAGGCAAAAAGGCTTCGGGATCAGGCGGACCTGAGACGCGCCGAAGTACAGGAGGCATTTCAGAAGATCCGCGCAGATATGGAGTCGGAAGAAACTGCGTTTGGAGATGAGAGACTGACAGAAGAAGAGACGAGGGATGAGCTGAGCGCTCTGCACGAGAAAGTGCAGCAGCAGAGAAGAGAGGCGGGCCGGCTCCGGGAACAGTATATAAAGAGTGTGGAAGAGAGCAGGAGAAAGTCAGGACAGCTTGAGGGCCTGCGGGCGCAGGAAGAGGACCTTAAAAACCGGTTCCGCGAAGAAGAGGAAGAGTTCCGACGGGAAATACGGCGTCAGAACTTTACAGACCAGCAAGAATACCGCAGCGCCAGGCAGTGGATCGAGGGATGGCAGGAGAAGGAAAAGAAAGCGGCGGACTATGAGACTGCAATGATCCGGAACCGCACGCAGATCGAGACGCTGACACATCAGACCGCCGGTAAGAAGCGCGAGAACACTGACGCCGACAGAGAAAAGCTGAGGGTGCTTACAGGTCAGGCAGAAGAAAAGCGCAGACAGTACATGGAAGTGCATGGCAGAAATCAGAATAATAAAAGCGCTTACGACAGTCTGAAAAAATACTTCGGCATGCAGGAGGAACTGCAGCGGAAATATGAGATGATAGGAAACTTAAGCCGCACGGCCAATGGGAACCTGAGCGGCAGCGTGAAACTGGATTTTGAGACATACGTACAGAGAAAATATTTCCGTCAGATCATTCAGGCTGCAAACCGCCGTCTTGCCAGGATGACTTCCAATGAGTTTATCCTACAGTGCCGGGACATCAGCGCCCTGAGCAGTCAGGGACAGGCGGGGCTTGATCTGGATATATACGATCTGGTCACAGATACCGTCAGAGACGTGAGATCTCTCTCCGGCGGAGAGTCTTTCATGGCTGCGCTCTCCATGGCGCTGGGGCTGGCGGATATCGTTCAGAACACGGCCGGCGCGGTAAGTCTGGAGACGATGTTTGTCGACGAGGGGTTCGGATCGCTTGATGATACGTCACGGGAGCGGGCGATCCAGATATTAAAAGAACTTGCTGGTGAAAAGGGCCTTGTGGGGCTCATCTCCCACGTTAATGAACTGAAAGAACAGATCGACTGCAAACTGAGCATAACAAAGACCGGGCATGGAAGCCATGCCCGGTGGGTGATGTGACCATCAGACCATCTTAAGATACTGTACGCTGTACGGCGGCATGGAGAGTTCTCCGCTGAGGGAGACGCTGTCCGGCTCTTCTTTGGAACTGTCCGTGTCTGCGCCGGGATAAGAGAGCATCCTGCCAAATGTACCGCTGAGTTCGTGACTTTTGGCAGTGTATCCGGAGTCCGATGCGTTGATGGCGACCAGGATGCGCTCGCCGTCCGTCTTTCTCTCAAAAATGAGCTGGTGGTTTGTGATGACTATATTTCTGTAAGAACCGCTGCAGAGCGCGTCGCTCGTCCTGCGTGTCCGGATAAGATCTCTGATGAACGACGTCAGGCCGTTCGGCTTTGGCGCTTCAAAACACGGGCGGAGAGCATAGTCATTGTCCGGCGCTTTGACGCCCTTTTCGCCCCATTCGCTCCCATAGTAGATGCACGGGATGCCCGGCATCCCGAACAGAAGACCGTAAGCCAGGGGGATATGCTCCTTGTTCGAGAGGATCGAGGCAAGCCGTGACACATCATGATTGTCGACGAAAGTCATAAGGTGCTTTCCTCTGTAGATGCACCACTGCTCAGGACCGTACTGGCGGTTGAGCGAGTGCGCAATCTCAAACATGTTCATGCTGTTGAAACTGGAATAAATCCCCTTGTAACACTCATAATTCGTGCAGCTATGGAGCATCCCGTCGTTTACGATCAGGTTGTAATCTCCGAACAGGACCTCTCCGATCAGGGCAAAGCCCGGCTTGATCTCATCGCAGAAACAACGGAGCCTTTTCATAAAATCATGATCCAGGCAGTAAGCCACGTCCAGTCTGAGACCGTCGATCCCGAACTCGTCGATCCACATCTTTACACATTCCAGCAGGTAGTCTGCGACAGCAGGGTTCTTCAGATTGAGTTTGACCAGCTCATAATGTCCCTCCCAGCCCTCATACCAGAAGCCGTCGTTGTAACCGCTGTTTCCGTCGAAATTGATATGGAACCAGTCTTTGTACTGAGAGTCCCGTTTTTTCTCCTGCACGTCCTTAAATGCCCAGAATCCGCGTCCAACATGATTGAACACACCGTCGAGCATGATCTTTACATCATGTTCATGGAGTGTCTGACAGACCTTTTTAAAGTCTTCATTCGTGCCGAGTCGACAGTCAATGTTTTTGAAATCTCTTGTATCATATCCGTGGTTATCCGACTCAAAGACCGGATTCAGGATGACAGATCCGATTCCAAGTTCCTGAAGATAACCGGCCCATTCTCCGATCTTGAGGATGCGGTGCGCGGTTACGCCGTCATTATGTACCGGAGCGCCGCAGAACCCGATGGGATATATCTGGTAAAAAGTTTCATTGTAAGCCCACATGATTTAGTCCTTTCTTTCATTGTTGATATTCAGATCAGCCGTACTCCGGCGGAGCCGGCGTCTGTCTGTTAGTATATCACAGAAGAGCCGGAAATAGAAGTTAAAAAGCTGTTGAGAATTGACACCCGGCCCGGCGAAATATATACTTTAAACATAAGGCGTCAAGGAGCAAAGGAGGGAGATATTTATGAGAAACTCGAAGATAAGAAGTCTGTTCGGGATCGTTATCGGCTTATTATCGATCATGGCGGTTCCTGTAATGGCTGCAGGAGAGAATGCGTCTTTTGGCCCGGGCGAAGAGCAGCCCGCGGTTCAGGAAGAATCCGGTTCAGACGGAACTTCGGAGGAAGCGGAATATGAACTGGATGGCAGCCGGCTGTACTGCGCGGGAAATGATTCTTTTTTCACAGGGACAGGATTTGTAAAAATGACAGATGGAGGCTATTGCTATGCCGTAAATGGAAAGTGGAGCAGCTCTGTCAATGATATCGTGAAAGTCACAAATGTGGCGGGGCATAACGGAGAATGGTGGCTGGTGCAGAAAGGCAGGTTCTCACAGACTGATACTGTTGCGAAAAACTCCAGAGGCTGGTGGTGCATAGAGGATGGCGTCGTTAATTTCAACTGCAACAGTGTGGAGAAGAACAGTAACGGCTGGTGGAAGATCCGAAACGGCAAAGTGGACTTTTCCTATAATGGATTTGCGGAAAATGAAAATGGCTGGTGGTATATCC
>CALWAR010000103.1 GCA_944375765.1 uncultured Mediterraneibacter sp.
CCTTTTAGGTGGGTGGTTGATGGTTTCTGAGCAATTCTATTGTACCACAAACCTTGAGGAGATATTTTAATTTTTAACAAAAAGAATCCCGTATTTATGCGGGTTCTGGCGTTTCGCAAACGCCTAATTCTGATATACTAATACTAAGGAGAGAGCAGTTATGGAGACGAATTTCATCACACCGATTCAGTTATGGGGATCAATCGAAGGTATCAATACTACCGGTTCCGCGGCGGCGACGACAGCCTCCGACGGGATGTTCCGCAGCATATTTGAGAATGCGATACAGGATGTAAGAGACACGGAGAGGAACCTCCAGACACAGCAGTATCTTCTGGCGACAGGGCAGATCGATAATCCTGCGACTGTCCAGATTGCGGCGTCGGAAGCACAGCTTACCACCAGCATGCTCGTTCAGCTCAGAAATAAAGCGCTGGATTCATACAATGAGCTGATGAGGATAAGCCTGTAAAAAAAGGCGGAGGGGAAAGCGGACAATGAAGCTGGATATAAAGAAAAAACTGGAAGAAATCAAAGAATTTATAGGGCGGCTTGACAGAAAGGTTAAGATCATCAGCGCTGTAGTCGCAGCTCTCATAATCGTGGGAGCTGTGATTCTGGCGCTGGTGCTCAACCACAGAGAATACGTGCCGCTTTTTTCTGAGCTCTCGCAGGACGAGGCAAACGAGATCGTGACGCGTCTGCAGGATGACGGCACGGATTACCGGTACGACGGGAGCGGAACCATCATGGTGGAGGAGTCCCAGGCGGACAGTATCCGTGCCCAGCTTGTTTATGAGGGGTATCCGAGCAGCGGCTTTACATACGACATCTTCACTGAAAATGCCGGCGGTATGGCCACGGATTCCGAGCAGCAGACATACAGGCTCTACGAGCTGCAGAACAGGATCGGGGCTACGATCGGCCTCTTTGACGGCGTGCAGGACGCCAGAGTGACGATCGCCCTCGGAGACGAGCAGAGATACGTGCTTGAGAACACAGACGAGACCGGGGCAAGCGACGCGAGTGCGTCCGTTGTCGTAACGATGCAAAGCGGAGCCGAGTTAAGCAGCCGTCAGGCAGAGGCGATCCAGCGCCTGGTGGCGCGGAGCGTGCCGGGCATGACCATGGAGAACGTATCCGTGTTCGACCAGAACGGGATCGAGCTTTCAACGGCGTCAGACGATACGACAGGCGCGAACTCGACAGAGGCGGAGCTCTCCAGGATCGTAGAGCAGAAGATCGAGCAGAAGATCGTAAATCTCCTCGTACCGTTCTACGGAGAGGGCAATGTGCGCGTCGCAGCGAACGGAAGCATCAACATGGACCGCATCGTCCGCGAGTCAACGACGTACACGACGCCGGAGAAGATCAACGAGAACGATAAGACCGGGATCATCTCCCACGAGGAGGGATCTACGGACGAGGGAACCGGGACCGACACTGCCGCAGGAGTGGCAGGAACAGAAGAGAACGCTGATATCGCAGAGTACAATCAGCAGAACGGGACCACTCAGAATACATACAACAGCGAGACATACAACAGAGATTACCTGGTCAACCAGGTAAGGGAGCAGACAGAGATCGATCCCGGAGTTATGGACGACCTGACTGTATCCGTATCGATAAACGGAACGGACTTCGGCAATCTGCAGTATGATGAAGTGAGAAATCTTGTCGCGAACGCAGCGGGTATCCCGCTCAACGAGATCGACCAGAAGATCACGGCCGTAGCCGCACCGTTCTACACAGATCCGACGGCGCAGGATACCGGAGCAATCGCTCAGGGCATCATCGAGCAGTACGGCTGGCTGCTGGCGATCATCGGCGGAGCGCTTCTGCTGCTCCTGCTGATCGTGTTCCTGATCGTCCGCAGGATCAGGAAGCGCAGGGCGCAGAGAGAGCTTGAGGCAGAATCAGATACAACAGAGATCCTGGCTGACATGAGAAAAGAGAAAGAGGATCTCGAGCTTCTGAGTATGCAGAACGAGCGGAGCAGAGAACTCAGGGAGAACATCAGAGACTTCGCGGAGAACAATCCGGAGATTTCTGCTCAGATGCTGAGATCATGGCTGAATGGAGGGGGAGAAGATGCCGCAGACGCAAACTAGTACCAATACTCTGACTTCTGAACAAAAGGCGGCCACCGTCGTTGTGGCGCTTGGAGCGGACAAAGCGTCCAAGGTATACAAATATCTGAATCCGGACGAAGTGGAAAAGCTCACGCTGGAAGTGGCGAAGCTGGGGCACATCGAGGCGGCGCGGACAGAGGAAGTCCTTGACGATTTCTACAAGACCTGTCTGACGCGGAAAGTCGTCACAGACGGCGGCATGGAGTACGCCAGGACAGTCCTGGAGAAAGCGTACGGAGAGTCCACGGCCCGCGAACTGCTCCAGAAAGTCGCCAAATACCTCAAGAACAGGTCCTTTGAATTTCTTCAGAAGATGGACAGCAAGAACCTGTTCGCAGTACTCCAGTACGAGCGTCCTCAGACGATCGCCATGGTTCTGTCCTACTCGGACGCGGAGCAGGCGGCCGAAGTCATCACAGAGCTTCCGGAGGACAGGCGGATCAAGGTGGTCGAGGCGATCGCCAGGATGGAGAGCGCTTCGCCCGAGGCGATCAAGATCGTGGAAAAGCAGCTTAGGAACAAGTTCAACAGCATCCTTACGACAGACTTTACCACGATCGGCGGCGTAGACTACATCGCGGACGTCATGAACAACATGGACCGCTCGAACGAGAAGTACATCTTCGACGAGATGAGCAAGACCGAGCCGGAACTGGCAGATACGATCCGCAAGAAGATGTTCGTATTCGAGGATATCGCTACGATGGACAACCGCTCGATCCAGAGATTCATAAGAGAATGCGATATGAAAGATATCGTATACGCTCTCAAGGGAGCGGACGAATCGATCTCTTCTCTCTTCTATGCAAATATGTCCACGCGTATGGCTGATACGATCCGTTCAGACCTCGAGATCACAGTCAACGTCCGCTTAAGAGACGTGGAAGAAGCACAGCAGCGCATTGTTAATCTGATCCGGCGCCTGGATGAAGAGGGCGAGCTCGTGATCAGCAAAGGCGGAAAGGATGAGATCATTGTCTAGGATAGTACGCGGCCGTGAGGACGCCGCCTCATGGCAGGAGGTCCCTTTCCCTGATCTGACGATTAAGACGCCGGAGAAGCCGGAAGTCAAAATGAAGACAGAGGAAGAGCGGATCAAAGAAAAAAGCGAGAAGATGTTCCGCGAAAATCTCGAAAAAGCCCAGGCCATCCTGAACCAGGCCCGCGTAGAAGCGCTTAAGATCAAGAAAGCGGCCTACGAAGAGGGGTACGTGGACGGCATGGAAAAGGGCTGCGAGGACGGCAGGAAGAAAGCATACGAGGAACACCGGGAAGAACTCAGAGAAGAATGTCTCAAACTTCAGCAGAAGATAGAAAAGTATGTAACCGACATGGAACATGCAAAAGAGAGGGTGACGGAACAGTATCTCGACGATCTGAAAAACATCGCCCTCGCCATCGGAGAGAAGATCGTAAAGACAAGCCTCAAGTCCAGCGGGGATGTGGTAAAGAACATGATCCTCGCGGCGACGGACAAGCTGAAAAAGACAGCGTGGGCCAAGATCTACATCTCCGACGATCCGGAAGAAAGAGCCGGAGATATCCGGGGGGATGCAGATCTTCTCCGGGAATTGTCCAGGATCTCGGACAACGTAAAGATCATCGTGATGGAAGACGCGTCGCCGGGCACGTGCATCGTCGAACTTCCGCAGGAAGTGATGGATATCAGCGTCGGCACGCAGATGGAGAACATCAAGGAGATTCTGAACAATGCGAAAGTGTAGCTGTTTAAGGAGGAACGGACATGTTCAGCGAAATACCGAAACTGATCCTTCAGACTGAGACGATCAACCATATCGGGCGGATCGAGAACATCACGGGAATGTCCATGGAAGCCTCCGGCGGCGGCGCCAATATCGGCGACATTGTGATGATATACGACGAAGAGCAGCACAGGCAGATCCAGGCTGAAGTGGTAGGGTTCCGGGAGGACAAAGTCCAGCTCATGGCCTACGAGAGCATGAGCGGGATCGGTACGAACAGCTTTGTCAGAAACACAAAAAAAAGACTGAAGATCCCCGTGGGGGAGTTCCTGAGAGGGCGCATCATAGACGCCCTCGGACGCCCACTGGATGACAAGGGCAGTTTTACCACCTCCCGGTATTATTACGTGGAAAATCCGAAGATCAACCCGCTGAGACGCCCCAGGATCTCAGAACCTTTAGGCTTTGGCGTCAAGGCGATCGACGGGCTGAACACGATCGGCAAGGGGCAGCGTATCGGGATCTTCGCAGGCAGCGGCGTCGGCAAGAGTACCCTCATGGGTATGATCGCCAGGAACGTCCGCACGGATATCAACGTCATCGCTCTCGTCGGAGAGCGTGGAAGAGAAGTGCTGGAATTCGTAGAGAAAGACCTGGGACCGGAGGGGATGGCGCGCTCCATCCTTGTGGTAGCCACTTCCGACCAGCCGGCCATGCTCCGCATGAAGTGCCCTCTTGTGGCCACGACCATTGCGGAGTACTTCAAAGACCGGGGCAAAGACGTGCTCCTGATGATGGACTCCCTGACCAGGTTCGCCATGGCGCAAAGAGAGATCGGGCTTGCCACAGGAGAGCCGCCCGTGGCAAGAGGATACACACCCTCGATCTATGCGGAATTCCCGAAGCTCCTGGAGAGGAGCGGGAATTTCGAGAAAGGCTCCATCACCGGGGTATATACAGTGCTGGTGGAGGGAGACGACACGAACGAGCCGGTGGCCGATACGGTCAGAGGTATACTGGACGGACATATCGTCCTCACCAGAAAACTGGCGAACTCGAACCATTTCCCGGCCATCGATATCAACGCCAGCATATCAAGGCTTATGGCAGAGATCGTCGGTGATGAACACAAGGCGCTCGCGTCCGAGATGAGGGATCTGCTGAGCCTGTACGCACAGAATGAAGACCTGATCTCGATCGGGGCCTACAAGACGGGGACCAACCCCCGGCTGGATCATGCGATCGCGCGCATACAGAAGATAAACGACTTCCTGATGCAGAAGACCGGAGAGTCGTTCAACATGGAACAGACAGTACAGATGATGAAAAAAATACTGAAATGATCTGAACAGGACAGGAGGGACAGTCCATGAAAAAGTTTGCGTTCACGCTGGAACGCGTGCTCGACTATAAAGAGCAGGTGGAGCAGAACCTGAGAAACGAGCATGGACAGGCTGTCAGAAAAGTAAAAGAACAGGAGCAGAAGATCGGCGAGATGGAGGTCGGCTTCCAGGCATTCAGAGAGCAGATAGAAGATGTCAAGAAAACAGAGATATCTTCCGCCAGGCTCCTCGGATACTCCGGATACATGAGCGTACTGATCTCCAGGATCGCATCGGAAAAAGAGGAACTCTTAAAACGGCAGATGGAGGAGGAGCGCAGGCGCGAACTCGTCATCGAGGCCAAAAAAGAGACGTCCTCGATCCAGATGCTCAAAGACAAAAAGAGAAGAGAATACGACGCGCTTGCGGCCAAAGAGCAGGAGAAAGAAGTAGAAGAATTCGTATCAAACCGCTCGATAGCAGGCAGGCGGGATCACGACAACGGGTAGTCCTGTTTTCCATCGAAAGCAGATTACCATAGATATCCTTAAAGAAAAGGAGGTGAATGAAAATGGAGATGATCATGCAGAACATGGTGATGCAGCAGTCGGCAGCCACTACAGTGGGTAAGGACCTGACGTCAGGACTCAAAGGACAGGCGCAGGAGGGCGACTCCGACGTGTTCGCTCAGATGATGGAAGCTGCCGGGGGGAAGCCCGCAGGCCAGATCGACGGACAGGGAAAGGACGACGCTCTGATCCAGAGTATGGCGGGCCAGTTCATGCAGGCCATGACTGTGAATCCGCTCACGGCCATGCTGACTGTTGACACAGCCGCAGCAGTACAGACCGGCATACCGGCGACTGAGATGCAGGCGCTGACGCAGACACAGGTGCAGATGCCGGGAGTCGTTCCGGCGGCAGACGCAGGGAATACGACGACCCAGGGTAACATTGCACTTCCAGTAGAGCAGATATCCGCAGGAGTTATGACGTCCGCGGCAGATGCAGGCGCGATCCTGACACAGGGCGCGGCGGCAAACCGGCCAGACCAGCCTGTTCTTACAGAGAACAGCGCAGAACCGGCGCAGAACACCGTTTCGCTCATGACGGACACAGGCGAGGAGCAGACATCAGCCATTTTACCGGAAGCATCCGGGACACAGCCTGAGACGGCGCAGCAGGGCCAGACAAACACAGGCATGCAGGCGGCGGTCGGGGAGAAGACAAAGACTGAAAGCGACGCGAAGACAACGGCGCAGCCGGAGACGGTGCAGTTCCAGACAGCGGCAGCCGGGCAGACGGCGTCCAGGGCGGAAGCGCCTGTGCAGCAGACAACTGCGGCGGCTGAGACGCTCCGGTTCAACATGACAGACCAGGCGGAGAACATACAGAAGCTGTCCGACCTGATCAAAAATGCAGTCGACTCTCAGGTAAAAGAGCTGGAGATCCAGCTTGAGCCGGCGAACCTGGGCAAGATCACCCTGAAAGCAGTCTATGAAAGCGGCAAGGCGGCAGTCATAATAAGCTGTACGAATCAGGCGGCTCTTGAGGCTCTCTCGGGGAAAGCAGCGGAGCTTGGAGGGATTTTGCAGGAGCGCATGGGCGGACAGACTGAGATCATAGTCGAGCAGCCGCAGCAGGAGTACCTGGATCAGGACGGCCGCAGGGGCAACCAGGAGAGCCGCGAGGACCAGCGCCAGCAGCAAAGGCAGAACAGCCGTCCGCAGACAGGAGATTTCCTGGAGCAGCTTCGGCTTGGATTAATCTAACAGACAAAGCAGGAGGAAGAAAATATGCCAGATATATCTGCATTGAGCGGGCTTAGCATGTTTAACACAGTAGCTGCCCGGAGTACGTCGACGCAGAACACCTCGTCAACGCAGAACAATTCGTCAACGCAGGACAGTACGCCGATACGGGACACTGTGACAGTACCGAATACAGAGAATGTAACAAACAAAAGCGCATATGAACTCACCATGGCGGATTTCTACACACTTCTTGCCACGCAGATCCAGTATCAGGACGCAGACAACCCGATGGATACGTCGGAGATGATGAACCAGCTCGTACAGAACCAGATGTCGGAGGCGATCACACAGATGTCGACGGCAGTCTCAGATCTTACGACAGTGAACCTTCTTAACTATTCCGCGTCCATGATGGGCAAAGAGGTCACACTGGCGGAAGTCAATGAAAACGGAAGCTACACCGGAGAAGAGACAAAAGGCGTAGTCACAGGAGTGACGCTTGGCTCGTCGCCGTCGGTAGTTGTAAACGGTAAAGAGTACAGCATCGTCCAGATCATGGGCGTAGGTCAGGTTCCGGAAGAGACAGATCCCGAACAGCCGGGCGAAGGCGGTTCTGGCGGGTCTGACGGCTCGGATGCAACAGAGGGAACAGGGACTGTATAGAAAGGATGAGGTGAACGGCACGTGCATCAGACAGGAAAGATCACAAGCGCTCAGTCGCTGCTGGTACAGCATGAGCTCGGGCACAGCGGAAGATCTTACGGTACAGAGTTTGCCGAACGGCTGAAAGAAGCCGCGGCGCAGGCCGGGAACCTGCAGTTTTCCCGTCATGCCTCACTGCGTATGGAGCAGCGGGGGATAGAACTTACGGGAGAGAACCTGCAGGAGCTTTCGCAGGCGGTCGAGAGGGCGCGCCAGAAAGGCTCGAGAGAGACCGTGGTGATCGGAAGTCACGGCGCGTTCATCGTCAATGTGGCGAACAACGTAGTTGTGACGTCCATTACAGAGCAGGAAATGAAACAGAACATATTTACGAACATCGACAGCGCTGTCTTTATGTAGGCCGGACCTCCAGGAGGGGGCCATGCCCGGAAGTGTGACTGACAGCCGGGCGGGAAAGCGCTTCGTAAGAGAAGAAAAGGAGAAGAAGCAATGATAAGATCAATGCAGTCGGCAATTGCCGGATTGAAATCACACCAGACGAAGATGGATGTTATCGGTAACAATATCGCGAACGTCAACACATGGGGGTACAAGTCAAAGGCTGCGAACTTCGCGGACGCCATGTACCAGAACTACATCACCGGAGCGGCTGGAAACGCCACCGTAGGAAACCTCGGAGGCATCAACGCTTCCCAGATCGGATACGGGGCGAACGTAAGCTCCATCTCAGCAAACTATGAGACAGGCACGCAGTCCTACACAGGAAGAGCGTTTGACTGTATGATCGACGGGCCGGCTTTCTTCATCGTAGGACCGATGCAGGTTGCTGGCGGAGTGGATCCGGATGCTATCGCGAACAGCGGACTGAGCCTCTCCCGCGTGGGAGTCTTCGACATGGACAGCAACGGCTATCTTGTGGACAACCAGGGGAATTATGTATACGGATACACGACCGGTACTGGTGATGGACAGGGAAATATCACTGTGGACACAACGACAAACCTGGAGCCCATCCGTCTGAATATAGGAATTGGGGATGATGCAACCGGCACTCCGACACAGCTGACTTACAGTTCCATGACGATCGGAACGGACGGTATCATCACCGTTGTCGACAAGGAGACGAACCAGGCATATGTTGTCGGACAGATCGCTCTGGCCACAGTTGAGAACGTCGGCGGCCTGGAGCAGGACAGCGGATACCTCTACGGGATCGGCGATAACGCCGGGGCAGTTGACATCGGACCTCAGACAAAGGCCACAGGGCGCGTGCTCAGCGGCTACCTGGAGATGTCGAACGTGGACCTTGCCACAGAGATGTCTTACATGATCACTACCCAGAGAGGGTACCAGGCGAACACAAGGATGATCACGGTATCCGATCAGATGCTCGAAGAGCTTGTAAATATGAAACGCTGATATATGACCGCATGATCCGCGCGGTCATGCACAGTCTGTCACAGGGCACAGATCTGCGGGGCAGCTCCCGCCCCGCAGATATCAAAAAGGAGAGCTGCATATGGTAAAGTTTACGAAGCTGAATGAAGAAACGATACTGATCAACCCTTTTCAGATCGAGTATGTGGAACTGATCCCCGAATCGAAGATCATTATGATGAACGGACATTTCCATATTGTAAAAGAAAATGACGATGAGATCATAAGGAAGATCACAGAATATAGAACAGAAATCTGCCGGAAAGCAGATTCGGAGGTATAGTTATGGACATTACGAGTATTGTTGGTATCATTGCGGGGTTTGCGTTTACCCTGTATGGAATCATTGGAAGCGGAAGTATATGGAACTTCTGGGATATCCCCAGCGTACTGATCACAGGAGGGGGGACGATCAGCGCCATTATAGCAAGTTTCCCTTTCAGTACTCTGAAAAATGTAGGAAAACATATGATTATTATATGCAGTTCAAAAAGGTTTCAGCCGGAACCTGTGATCGAGACCCTCGCGGACTTCGCGCAGGTTGCCAGAAAGGACGGGCTGCTCGCGCTTGAAGGGAGAGTCGCGGAGCTCGACGATCCGTTCCTGAAAAAGAGCGTTATGTATGTGGTGGACGCGATGGATCCCGACAAGATCCGCAGCACTCTTGAGCTGGATATCGAGAATACGTCCCAGCGCCACTCGGAGCAGACGGACATGTACGTCAGAGGTTCCGCGTATGCGCCGGCGTTCGGTATGATCGGTACGCTGATCGGTCTGATCAACCTGCTCAAGGACATGGATCTTTCGTCAGGAGCGTCTGAAAGTCTCGGAGCAAACATGTCGGTCGCGCTTGTAACAACATTCTACGGATGTGTGCTTGCCAATCTTGTATTTCATCCCATTGCCTCGAAGCTGATGATCCGGGACAGTGAGGAGGTACTTTACAAAGAGATTATCGTGGAGGGCGTGCTCGCCATCCAGGAGGGAGACAACCCGAAAGTCCTCAGAGAAAGACTTGCCGCATCCCTTGCCCAGAAGCGCCAGATCATGCTCTCGGAGAGCGACGGCGGAGACGGCGGCTCCGGCAAAGGCAGAAGAGCAAGGAGAGGCAGAAAGAGAAAATAGGAAACATAGAGGAGGAAAGATATGAAAAAACCGAAAAGCCGTGCTTCGGGCGGTTCATGGATGGATACATACGGGGATATGGTCACGCTTCTTCTCTGTTTCTTCGTACTTCTCTATGCGATCTCTTCGCTGGATCAGTCCAAATTTCAGAACTTTGTCGCCAGTGTGAACCCGGAGATGGCAGAAGAGCTCCAGGAGATGAGGAGCGCAGAGGCCGCCGAGACACAGGCGGAGGAAGACGCGCTCCAACAGATGTATGAAAGTCTCACCAGCGAGTTTGAGTCCATGGGACTGGACGCGAATGTGGATGTAGTCAGGGGAGACGGCTACAACTTCATTTCTTTCAGCGACGAGATATTCTTTAACGGAGACAGTTATGTGCTGACCGACAACGGCCGCGAGGTGCTGGACGGCTTCGCAAGAGCGCTTGCGCCCGCCGCGGGACAGATCCATGAGATCCAGGTGCTCGGGCACACGACGGAGCTCCCGGAACGTTTCAATACAGTAGAAGACCGCATGCTCTCCGCAGAGCGCGCCGCACAGGTGACGGCCTATATCCAGTCAAGGGATATCATCGATCCTGCCAGGATGCTGAGCATCGGATACGGCCAGTTCCGTCCGATCGCGGATATCAGTACCGAAGCCGGGCGGAGCAGGAACCGGCGTGTGGAGATCCTTATCACGAGCGACGACGCTGTAATGAGGAGTCTGACAGAGTACTATTCAGAAGTGTACGGAGCTGACGTAGCTGCGATGCAGCCTGACGCGGGCGACACGGCGGAAGCCCCGGCCGAAGCCCCGGCCGATACTGCGGCCACCCCGGCACAGTGACGCCGGAGGCGGCACATAGATACAGTCCTGTACGAGGGATAAGGAATACGGCGCAGCAGTCCGTAAATTAGGAGGAGAGACATGGCAGAAGTACTGTCGCAGAGTCAGATCGACGCTCTGATGAAAGAAATGCGCAGCGGCGGGAAAAAGAAAGAAGAAAAAGCGCCCGCCGCTGAAGAAAAGAAATACCGGAAATATGACTTTAACAGCCCGAAAAAGATAACGAAAGACAAGATCAAGCTGCTCAAAGGAATTTACGACAACTATTCGAGGATCGCCTCCTCCCGTCTGAACGGGATACTCAGGGTGGGCTGTGAGCTGACGGTGCTCACGGTAGAGGAACAGAGATTTTACGAATTTAACAACGTGCTGAGCGAGAACGATATCTTTATCACCCAGAAGCTCAAACTTCCGAACAAGAGCAGCCAGCCGCCGATACTCATGCATATCAACCAGGCTCCGATCCTGAGCATGATCGACAGGCTTCTCGGCGGCGACGGCTCCGATCTGGAGGGCGTGGACAGCAATTACAGCTACACGGACATAGAGATCGAGCTGTATCGCAAGATTATGGGATACTTTCTTGATTTTAATTTGGATGCATGGGCAAACTATATCCATATTGAAACAGAGGAGATATACCTGGAGGAGAATCCCAGCCTGTTCCAGGAGATCAGTCTCGATGAGACGATCGCCATCATTATGCTCGACGTAGTCACAGGAAGCACAGAGGGACGCGTTACCGTGTGTATCCCCCGGACACTCCTGACAGAACTGTTCAGCATTATTGATTCCAGAAAGCACACGATAGACCCCAACGCCCCGGATCTGACGGACAGCAAAGCCGTCATCATGTCGAAGATCAGAGACTCCGCGCTTACAGTGCAGGCCGATATGGGCAAAGTACAGGTCTCTGTCAAAGATATCCGGAATCTGCAGGTGGGCGATATCATAGATCTCGACAAGCCGAAAGACTCGGAAGTATATCTGAGGATCGGCGGGGAGTCGTGGCTCCAGGGAAGGTTCGGCACTTACAAGAGGAACAGCGCCGTACTGATAAGCGGGCGGCCCGACGAAGAAAGAGAGAAAGGTACAGAAGAAAAAGTGGAAGAGCCAGCACTGGCAGAGTAAATCTGCTGTGTATATAAAAACCAATGAATGAAGAAAGTGAGAGGAACAAAACAATGGCAAAAATATTAATCGTGGATGATGCGGCATTTATGAGGATGATGGTAAAGGACGCTCTTAAAAAGGGCGGATACGAGGACATTGAGGAAGCGGTTGACGGCGTGGAGGCAGTGGCCAAGTACAAAGAATCCCACCCGGATCTTGTGATTATGGATATCACGATGCCGAACATGGACGGACTTGAAGCGCTCAAGGCGATCAAGCAGGAGAATCCGGATTCCCAGGTGATTATGTGTTCCGCCATGGGACAGGAGAGCATGGTCATCGAGGCGATCAAATCAGGAGCCAAGGACTTTATCGTGAAGCCTTTCAAGCCGGACAGGATCCTGAGCACAGTAACAAATATTATCGGATAAGAGGGGGAGAGGTATATGTCATTTCTGAGTACACTGAACATAAGCGGCAGCGGAATGACTGCGCAGCGTCTCCGTCTGGACGTCGTCTCTGACAATATCGCGAACATTGAGACTACCCGGACAGAAGACGGCGGCCCTTACCGCAGGAAGATGGTGGTCCTCGAGGCGCAGGAGCCGTCTTTCAGGGAGATCCTCAACGGGGTCAGGACGGGACAGGCGCAGAATACAGAGGGAGACGGGGTGAGAGCTGTAGCCATCATAGAGGATCAGACAGAGCTCAAACCGGTATACGATCCGACTCATCCCGATGCGGGCGAAGACGGATATGTGATGATGCCTAACATCGATCTGGTCAAGGAGACGACGGACGCTATGGCGGCTTCGCATGCATATCAGGCGAATATCACGGCATTTAACACCACAAGACAAATGGCGCAGAGCGCCCTTGAGGTTGGCCGATAACAAGCAGTTAGGGAGAGATAGTGATGAATGAAAAAAAATTAAGCACGATGGAAATCGACGCCATAGGCGAAATACTCAATATCAGCCTTGGGGCATCAGCAACCGCCGTTTCATCAATGCTGGACGCCAGGGTGGACATCACGACGCCGGTCGTCCGTGTGGTGAAGAAAGAAGAGTTTTCTTTCAGTAACCTCAAGCCGGTTATCGGCGTGGAGATTTCCTATATAGAGGGCCTCACAGGCAAAAACATCATGCTCCTTAAGCGGAGCGACGTCAAAGTCATAGTGGAAATGCTGATGGGGGTGACATATACCGACGAAGAGTTTGAACTCAACGACATGAACATCAGCGCCATCAGCGAGGTCATGAACCAGATGATGGGCGCGTCCGCCACCGCTCTGTCGGAGCTGTTCGGACGCGCGGTCAATATCACGACGCCTCATTCCTTTGAAGTGTCGGGTGAAGAAGACTTTAAAGAAAAATACTTTACGTCAGATGATCCCATGGTGGCGATCGGGTTCTCGCTGAGCATCGACGACAAGATGGAGAGCGAGTTCTTAAATCTGATGAGCGTCGAACTGGCCAAAGACCTTGTCGCAGGGTTCTTCACAGACGGACTTCCGGACACAGCGCCGGCGAAGAAAGAAGAGCAGCCGCAGGCCCAGAGCGCGCCGGTACAGCCCGCGCCTCAGGCTCAGCAGACGGCGGCGGGTATGGCTCCGGCGGCACAGACTCCGGTGAGCGCGGGAGCGCCGACGATGCAGGCAGCGGCAGCACAGACAGTTCCGCCCGTTCAGGCGGCAGGCCAGTCGGCAGCCCAGGCTGTTCCCCCGGTACAGCCGCAGCAGGGAGTTGTTCCGCAGGCAGGTACGCAGATGCCGGCAGGCACGATCGAACAGATGATGCAGACAATGATGCAGATGCAGCAGCAGATGATGCAGATGCAGAACAGCCGGGAAGAGAGAAGAATACCGGTCAGGAAAGCGCCGACTCCGGCCCTGCGCAGCGAAGACGGGGAACTCGATCCGGATGCAAACCTGGATCTGCTCATGGGAGTGCCGCTGGAACTTTCCGTCGAGATCGGGCGCACGAAGAAGCTCGTCAGGGACATACTGGAATTAAACAAAGGCTCCCTCGTTGTGCTTGACACGATAGCGGGAGAGCCGGTCGACCTTTATGTCAACGGGGAATGTATCGCAAAAGGAGACGTTGTCGTCGTGGACGATAACTTTGGCATCCGTATCACGGAGATCCTCCAGGACGATATAGCGGCAGAGGAGTAATATCAGATGTTGGATGGAATAATCACCGGCCTGGGCACGCTACTGATGGTTGCCGCCGTGCTTTTTGCAGCGTGGTGGTTCACACGCAGGCTGGCCGGCAGCAGCCAGTTCGGCAGCCGGTCGCGCTACATGAAAGTGATAGACAGGATGCCCGTCGCCCAGGACAGATTTCTTGTTCTCGTCCAGGTGGGAGAGAAAGTATACCTTGTAGGAGTCGCGTCCTCTGAGATCACGCTCCTGGCGGATATGGACCAAGAACCGGCTCCGCTTCAGGAAGCAGACCAGGCGTCGCCTGCAGCGGTAGATTTCCGGGAACTGATGAAGAAGATAGGGAGGAAGAACAATGGACGGTAATTCCCTTATCAACATAAACGGGAACGGGGTGCCTACGCTGGATATCCTGATACTCATGACAGTCGTCATGCTTCTCCCCTCTATCCTGATTATGATGACGTCTTTCAGCAGGATCCTGATCATCCTTTCTTTTACGAGAAACGCGATGGGGATCCAGCAGACGCCGCCGAACATGGTACTCGTGGGAATCTCGCTTTTCCTGACGCTGTTTATCATGAGGCCGGTGATCAGCGATATTAACGATACTGCTTACCAGCCGTATGTAGAGGGGCAGATCACACAGGAGGAAGCTCTGGACGCGGCCGCCGTTCCCATGAAAGACTTCATGCTCCGCCAGACAGAGGTGGACACCCTTGAAATGTTCATGGATTTTGCCGGGCTTGAGCCGGTGGAGGACGTGCAGGATATCCCTATGACAGTCGTTATCCCGTCGTTTATGACGAGCGAACTTGAGCGGGGATTCATGGCGGGATTCCTTATATTCATCCCGTTTCTGCTGATCGACATTATCGTGGCCAGCGTGCTCATGTCCATGGGTATGATCATGCTGCCCCCGGCGACGATATCGCTGCCGTTTAAACTGCTTCTTTTTGTAACCGTAAACGGATGGGAGCTGCTGTTCTCGTCCATGGTGCAGAGCTTTAACTATTAGCGGGCGTGTTCCGCAGACGATGATAGGAGGATGCTGATATGTTGACTTCAGGAGAGATCAATGACTTGCTTTATGAGGTGTTCATCCTTGCCGTTCAGCTCGGCGGGCCGGTTCTGATTATCAGTATGGCCGTCGGCGTGATTATATCGATCCTGCAGGCCGCGACGCAGATCCATGAGCAGACGCTTACATTCGTCCCGAAGCTGGTCGTGATCGGATGTGTCCTTATCATGACGGGCGGCAGGATGATGCAGAGACTGCAGGATATAACCGAACAGATCTTTCAGATGATCGCGGGTTAGGAGGAGAAAAATGCTGATCGCAGGTACTCCTGAATTTATGCTTTTCTGCCTGATCCTCATGCGGATGTCAGGTTTCGTCCTGTTCAACCCGGTCCTGGGGCGCAGAAACTTTCCGGGCATGTTCCGGGCGGGCCTTGCCCTCGTCCTCACGCTGATTATCTATCAGACCGAGAACGCAGCCAGGACCGAGCTTCCGGATGTGTACAGCCCGGTGACTTTCGGCATGATGCTCCTGATGGAGTACGGACTCGGGTATCTGCTTGGATTTGTCCTTCAGTTATTTGACTTTGTCATGACGCACGCAGGCTCCGTCATAGATTTTCAGATGGGCTTTTCCATGGCGACGGTGTACGATCCCCAGAGCGGGGTACAGATCGCGCTCACAGGACAGGTTCTGGAGATTTACTTCTTTCTGCTTTTTTTTGCGGTCGACGGGCATCTGGCGCTGATCCGTATTCTTCTGACGTCGTCCGAACTGGTTCCGTATGGCGCCGTTGTTATCGGACAGCTTCAGGCGAACGCGGCGGTCACTCTTTTTACCGAGTGCGTGGTGCTTGCCATGAAGCTCGCCTTTCCCTTTATTGCGATAGAATTCCTCGTGGAGATCTCTATCGCGCTCCTGACCAAAGTGATCCCGCAGATCAACCTTTTCGTTATGAATATCGACCTGAAAGTTGTAGTCGGACTTCTTGCCATGCTTGTTCTCATATCCCCGATCGGGAATTATCTGACCGGCATGGTTGAGGAAATGATCAGAGAAGTCCAGGAGATGCTGCGCCTTATGGGAGGATAACCGGAAGAGGAGGACGGCGGGACGCCGCAGGAGACTGCATAGCATACGTGCGAAGGAGTGTGATGGATAATGGCCGACAGCTCTAAAACAGAAAAAGCCACCCCGAAAAAGCGGCGTGACGAACGCAAAGAGGGTAACGTCTTCATGAGTTCCGACGTCGTTATGATCGTGGGTGTAGCGGGCACATTTTATGCGTTCAGCACCATGTTCCCCGGGATGTATGAAGCCGTGGGGTCGTTTACAAAAGAGCTGATCGCCATGGCCGGAGGGCTGGAGGACGCTTCCGGGAGTCACCTGGGAGCCGTGGCGCGGGACTTCATCGACGTCTTCATACAGACGGCGTTACCGATCATGCTCATCAGCATGGGGCTTGCTATCCTGGCCACAGGCGTACAGACAAGGTTCCTCTTTACGTCGAAGAAGTTCACGCCCAGGCTTCGCAACATCAGCCCGATCCAGGGGATCCGCAAGCTGTTCTCACTAAAGAACGTCGTGGAACTGCTGAAAAACATCATCAAAGTCATCATCCTGACAGTGATCCTCTACGTGGTGATCCGAGACGACTTTGTAGACGTTGTACGGACGATGGACATGGGGATCGCCAGATCGTCGGTCTACATGCTCAACCTCTCCATGGATCTTGTCATGAACGTGGTGATGGTCTTTGCAGTTATCGCCGCGCTGGATTATTTCTACCAGTGGTGGGACTATGAGCGGCAGCTTAAGATGTCCAAGGAAGAAGTAAAAGAAGAGGTCAAACAGACGGAAGGAAATCCCGAGATCAAGGGCAGGATCCGCAACGTACAGAGACAGAGAGCCAGAGCAAGGATGATGCAGGCCGTCCCGACTGCGGACGTTATCATCAGGAACCCGACGCATTTCGCCGTGGCGCTTAAATACGACATGGAAAAGAATGCGGCTCCCGTCGTAGTGGCAAAGGGACAGGACGAACTGGCCCTGCGCATCGTAAAAGTCGGCGAGGACAACGGAGTGACGGTAATCGAGAACAGGCAGCTTGCACGCGGTCTGTACGCTTCGGCAGAACTCGACCAGGAGATACCAAGAGAGTATTACAGCGTTGTCGCTGAGATTCTCGTGAAAGTGTACAGACTGAAGAAAAAATTGGAGTAGATTAAACAGATTATGAAGAGATTACTGAATAACGCAGTGTCGCTTTTCGTGATAACGATCGTGCTGCTGCTTATTATCCCACTGAGTCCGGTGCTTCTGGACGTCATGATCATTATAAATATTTCCCTTTCAATGATCATCCTTCTGATCAGCATGAATATCAAGTCGCCGCTGGAATTTTCCATTTTCCCGTCGCTGCTTCTGGTGACAACGCTGTTCAGGCTCGGGATCAATGTATCTTCCACCAGGAATATCCTGACGAACCAGGGAGAGGCCGGAGCAGTGATCCATGCGTTCGGAGATTTCGTCCTGCAGGGTAATGCGGTCGTAGGATTCATTATCTTTATCATCATACTCCTCGTGCAGTTCATCGTTATCACCAAGGGCGCCGAGCGTGTGGCAGAGGTTGCCGCAAGGTTCACGCTCGACGCGATGCCCGGAAAGCAGATGGCTGTTGACGCGGACTTAAGTTCGGGACTGATTACAGAGGATCAGGCGAGGAAGCGCCGCTCCGATATCCAGAGAGAAGCCGACTTCTACGGAGCTATGGACGGTGCGACCAAGATCGTCAAAGGAGATGCAATCATGTCGCTTCTCATCGCGCTTGTCAACCTCGTGGGAGGTTCCGCGATCGGTATGCTCCAGGACGGAATGAGCTTCACAGAAGTCCTCTCGGTATACTCCATTGCGACGATCGGTGACGGCCTTGTCTCACAGATCCCGGCGCTTCTGATCTCGACTGCCACAGGTATGATCGTTACACGTTCGGTTTCCGAGGGAAGCATGAACGGGGATGTGTCCAAGCAGTTCCTTGCACAGCCCCGTGCGATCATGATCGCCGGCCTTGTCCTGCTCGTTCTTCTGTTCGTGCCCGGTATGCCGGTGCCCCAGCTCCTTATCCTCGGAGTCGGGCTTATGATTATCGGCTACCGCCTGTCGCAGAAGATGAAAGCTGCGGCAGAGCACACAGAGACAGTTCAGGCGCAGGAAAATGCGGCCGCAGAGCAGGAGGCTACTCCGGAAGAATACTACAGAGATATCAACAATGTATATTCTCTGATCGGCGTCGAACCTGTGGAGATGGAATTCGGCTACAGCCTGATCCCTCTGGTGGATGAGTCAAGCGGCGGCAAAATGATGAACCGCATCGTGATCTTCCGCCGTCAGTACGCGCAGGAGATGGGACTTGTCGTCCCGTCCATCCGCCTCAGAGACAGTTCGGCCCTGAACACGAACCAGTACAGGATCAAGATCAGAGGCGAGGAAGTGGCAAGAGGAGAGATCCTCGTAGACTACTATCTGGCGCTTGAGCCGTCGAACCCGTCCGGCGAGATCGACGGGATCGAGACGATCGAGCCGGCTTACGGCATCCCCAGCAAGTGGATCCTGCCGGAGAACAAAGAGATGGCGGAGATCTACGGATATACGGTCATCGACCCGCTCTCCGTTATGGTCACTCATCTCTCTGAGACGGTCCGCAGACATGCCTTTGAGCTGCTGAGCAGGCAGGAGACAGTACAGCTTGCGGACAACTTAAAGAAGACGGCTCCGGAGCTTGCAGAGGAGGCTATCCCGCAGGTAGTATCCTACAGTCTTCTCCAGAAGATCCTCGTCAACCTGCTCCAGGAGGGGATCCCGATCAAGGATCTGGAGACGATCGTGGAGACTGCGTCAGACTGCGTGACGGCGGGAACGGACTTCCACAATACGGTTGAGAACGTCAGAACCGCGCTGAAGCGTACGATCACGAGAAAGTTCTGCCAGGAGGGGCAGATGAGCGTGATTACTCTGGACGCCGATCTGGAACGGATGATGGTGGAGAACCTGGTCAAAGGGGAATCCGGGATACAGATATCCCTGAACCCGGATACCGTACAGAGCATGATTACACAGCTTGGCGAAGAGATGAAGAAGTTCCAGGAACTTTCCAGAGAGCCGGTGCTTCTGACAAGCCAGGTGCTCCGCTTCTATGTACATCAGCTCCTGGAACCTGTCTATCCTGACTTAAGCGTACTGGCATTCCAGGAAGTAACGAACAACATCCAGATACAGGTGATCGGCAATATCACTCCATAAGCGGGCCGGGACTGAGAAAGCAGAGGAGGAGAGATGAGTCATAGCACAGCATCATACGAACATATGACAAATGAAGAGCTTCTCGAAGAGTACCGCCGTACAGGAGACCTGGAAGTCAAGCAGGAGCTTGTACTCCGCTACGTGTATGTAGTCAGGACGATCGCCCTGCAGATGCGGGATATCTATCTCGGGTTCACCCAGGTCGAGGATATCATCCAGGAGGGTGTGATCGCTTTGATGAACCTCCTGGACAAATATGACAGTACGAAAAACGCCAAGTTCGAGACTTATCTCTCCCGCAGGATGAGAGGGCTGATAATAGATATCGCCCGCAAGCAGGAATGGGGCTCCCGGAACGTGCGCAGGAGCATGCGGGAGATCGAGGCCGCCGTGGCGGAGCTGACGGTGAAAAACGGCAAGACGCCCGACTCAAGGACCGTGGCCGACCACCTCGGTATCCCCTATGACAAATACCAGGAGATCATAGGGAAGAACAGTCTTCTCTCCATCGCCTCGCTGGATACGATACTGGAGGAAGCGCAGGAAAAGAAACGGGCCGCCCAGGTTCCGACAGCCGAGGAGGAGCAGCAGCCCGAGGAATCGTATCTGCGCAAAGAACTTTCCGAAATCCTGGAAAAAGGCATCGACAGCCTGAAAGAAAAGGAGAAGATTATTATTTCTCTCTATTATGTCGAAGAACTAAATATGAGAGAGATCGCCCAGGTACTGGATGTGAGCGAACCGCGCGTCTCGCAGCTCCACTCAGGCGCGATAAAGAAACTCAGAGAATATATCGAACGGGAATTCCAGATGACTCCCGGATCAAAGAAAGGATGAGATAATATGTTTCAGGGATTTTATACATTAACATCCGGCGTACTTACACAGAACCGGAATCTCAATGTAATCAGCAACAACATGACCAACGCCATTACACCGGGGTTCAAGTCGGACAGATTCGTTATATCTGATTTTTACAGCGAGATGATGATCCGGACAGGCAATAAGAACAAAGCCGACACCACGCGCATAGGTACGATGTCGATGATCGCGGGCGGGGACGAGACTGTCACCGACTATACGCAGGGCGGGTTGAGCGTAACCAGCAGCACGCTGGACTTCTCGCTTCTGGGAGACGGGTTCTTCGCCATCCAGACTGACAACGGCACAGTCTACACGAGAAACGGCAACTTCTCGCTGGATGACGCCGGATATCTCTCCCTGCCGGAGGTGGGCAGGGTCCTTGGAAACGACGGGCCGATCTATCTGGGGACAGACCGGATCACAGCCGACTCGGAAGGACGTCTCTACAATGAGCAGACCGGTGCTCTGCTCGGCCAGCTCATGGTCGTGGACTTTGCCGACTATGCGCAGTTGAACAAAGAGGCGGGCAACGTATTTACAACGAATGCCAACGCCGTGGCGTCGGACGCAGAGATCGGGTGGCAGACGCTCGAGGATTCCAACGCTGATCCCGTGGATCAGATGACGCGGATGATGGTCAGCCAGAGAGCGCTCCAGAGTTCTGCGCAGATCCTTTCGATCTATGACGATCTTATCAGCCAGATGAGAACGATGGGACCGACTTCATAATATGACATGATCTGAACGAAAGAGAAATAAAGGAGGAACACAGGGTGGACACTTCATTTTACACGGCAGTGCGGGGGGTTATGACGCAGCAGACACATATGGATATCCTCTCCAACAACATAGCGAACATGAACACGAACGGATACAGGACAAAGAACGCGTCGTTCCTTGACCTGATGTACTACAACATCCGGGGCACGGAGAACGACATGGGCGATCTGCGCGCAGGTACGGGGACGATCGTGGAGCGGACGGAGTCGGACTTCACGCCCGGAGTCCTGATGCAGACAGGCGGCGCGTACGATTATGCGATCCAGGGAAATGGATTTTTCATGCTTCAGAATCCCCAGGATAACACCGTAGAGTATACAAGAGACGGGAGCTTTGCGCTCTCCCAGAGGGCCGACGGCTTCTACCTCGTAGATGCGGAGGGGTGGCTTGTGCTGGACGCGCAGCAGAACCCGATCCGGTATGTGGGCGGCGAACTGACAGGGACGCCGGGCATCTTTGACTTTGTCACCACCAACGGGATGTTAAGCACAGGGAGCAACAGATTCGTGCCTGTGGCGAAGAACGGCAATCCGTTCCCGGCCGGAGGCGAGTCCAGGCTGGTTCCCGGAGCGCTCGAGACTTCCAACGCAGACCTGGCCCAGGAGATGTCAAAGGTAATCGTATCTCAGAGAGCGTACTCCTATATGCTCAGGATGATACAGACGTCGGATGAAGTGGAGCAGACGATCAACGGACTAAGAAGATGATACAGGAGAGGACACTGAGATGAATATTCAAAGTTACGAAGATATGGGAGCGGTCGAACTGGATATTATCCGCGAGATCGCGAGCATAGGAACCGGCTATGCGGCGACCTCGCTGGCAAACATGCTCGGCAGCGAGGTAAGGATGACGATACCGGAGATCAATATCCTTGGATACGGAGAGACGATCGACAAGATGGGGGATCCCGAGGAGTGCATCGCCGCGGTCCTGACACAGATGTCAGGGGATATCGAGGGGATCATGCTCTTCATGCTCCGTCTGGACTTTATCAACGAAGTCCTCAATAAGATGCTGGGACGGACCGTAGACAGCTACGAGGAGATGACGGAGCTGGAGATTTCCATGCTCACAGAGCTTGGAAACATCATCATCTCATCTTATGCAAACGCGATCTCCCAGCTTGCGGGGATAGAGATCAGGCTGAGCGTGCCGGGCGTATCCGTCAATATGCTCGGCGGCATACTCACAGTCCCCATGGCGGAATTCGGATACGTCACAGACAAGCTGTTCCTGATCGACGGACAACTCCTGGTAGACGAGAAGAGACTCAACAGTACACTCCTGATGCTGCCGGAGATGGCGTCTCTTAACGTGCTGATGCAGAAACTGGGGGCAGTATATGAGGGATGAAGTTAAGATAGGGATCGGAGATATGAAAGTACTCAGGCAGCAGGGCACTCTCATTACATATGCGTTAGGTTCATGCATAGGGATCACCCTGTACGACCCGGTAATCAAACTGGGCGGGCTTCTCCATATCATGCTCCCCGTAGCGGGGGATCAGGGCGCGGCCACGCCGTTTAAATTCGCAGACACAGGCATCCGTGAGATGGTCCGCAAGATGGCGGCGTACGGCGGTATGTCGAGGCGGTATGTGTGCAAGATCGCAGGCGGGGCGCAGATGTTCCAGATGACAGGACCGATCGGAAACATCGGAGAGAGAAATATCGCCAGCGTGCGTAAGGAGCTGGCGGCACAGCAGATACGCATCAAGGGAGAGGACTTAGGCAAAAATTACGCGAGGACGATGCTGCTGGACGTCGCCACCGGAACCGTGAAAGTACGTACAATGGGACGCAACGAGATCATATTATAAGAGCAGATAGAAAAGGGAGGAAAGGAAATGGCAGAAACATCAATTCTACTGGAATCAGGCACAAATGAGATTGAGATCATGGAGTTCACGATTTACGGAGAGCTTTACGGCATCAATGTGGCCAAAGTACAGGAAATCCTGATGTCGGCGAAAGTAAAGCCGATACCGCACGCAAATCCGGCAGTGGAAGGGATATTCAAGCCGAGAGATATTATGCTGACTGTAGTGGACCTGCCTTATTATCTGAGCGGGGAGCCGACGACTCCTGCCGAGAAAGACCTGTTCATCATCACAAATTTCAATAAGATGCACATCGCTTTCCGCGTGAACACGGTAGTCGGTATCCAGAGGATCTCGTGGGCGGACATCCGCAAGCCGGACAAGACGCTCAACAGCGGCCGGGAGGAAGGCATCGCCACAGGGATCGCACAGTGCGGCAAAGACCTGGTCACTATACTGGACTTTGAGAAGATCGTGGCTGAGATCGCGCCGGAGACGGGCATCCAGATCGACGAAGTCTCAAAGGTAGCGGAAGATATAAAGAAAGATGAGCCGATCCTGTTTGCAGAGGATTCCCTGCTTCTTGCGAAGATGGTAGAAGAGTCCCTGCATAAGGCCGGATACAGAAATATTACAAAATTTAACAACGGCCAGGAGGCATGGGACTATCTCAGCGGGATTCGGGACGACCCGGATCTGCACAGGAAAGTGTCTCTTATTATAACGGATATCGAGATGCCGGAGATGGATGGACATCACCTGACAAAGCTGGTCAAGACCGACGGAAAGCTTAAGGAAATACCAGTCATCATCTTCTCATCTCTTATCAACGAACAGATGGAGGTAAAAGGGAGAGAAGTCGGAGCGGACGAGCAGCTCTCAAAGCCTGAGATCGGTCATCTTGTATCCGTCATAGACGGTCTGCTTGAAAGGAGGAAAAAAGCATGAAACATTTTGTAGTCAGACAGGCTATAAAAGCCGCAGATGCGGACACAATACTGGGGTACGAACTTTTATTTGAGCGGGGAGGAGAAAGCCTGTACGGGGAGAAAGAAAACGCGGCGGCGGACACGATCGCCAGCTTTCTCATGAACAACAGCGGGAAGATATTCAAGGATAAACAGATCTTCCTGACATTCACGCCGGCGCTTCTTCTGAGGAACACGCCGAAGATATTCCGGAAAGACAAGATCATCATCCAGATATCAGACAATCTGATCATCCATCCGCTTGCGATGCCGATCATCGAGAAGTTCCATAAAGCGGGATACCGGTTTGCGATCAATGATTTCCAGTTCTCGCCGAGATATTTCAGCATGCTCGACTATGCGGACTATGTGCGCCTCAGTATGAAAGAGACGCTCTCGGCAAAAGACATGACGTCTATCGAGAACATCATCAATATGGCGCACGGTTTCGGGAAAAAGTGCATCATGACCGAGGTAAACACAAAAGAACGATACGAGAAAGCGCTCTCTGTGAAAGCAGATTATATCGAGGGAAATTATGTCGCGGAGACACTGTACGTCAAGGAGGAGAAGACCTCCTATATGCAGGGCAACCTCTTCCAGCTTATCGTAGCGCTCTCAAAAGAGGAGCCGGATGTGGCTGAGATCGAGGAGATCATAAGCCGCGACGCGGGTCTTAGTTACTCCATCCTCAAGCTGGTCAACTCCGCATATTACGCGCTCCGCCACAGGACGGCATCCATACAGCAGGCTGTCATGACGATGGGGATCAGCCAGCTCCGCCAGTGGGTATACATGCTGAGCCTGCGCGGGGATGAGAGCGAGGGATCAGGCGAGATGCTGAGGATCTCGTTCCTCAGGGCGAAGTTCGCAGAAGAGCTTATCGCAAACACTGAGATGAAGTTCCTCACTCCGGCAGAGGCGTACATGATGGGCATGTTCTCTACGCTGGAGTATATGATAGACGCTCCGATCGAAGAGATCCTCGCAGAGATCCCGGTCAGCGACGACATCAAAGCGGCGATCATCCGCGGAGAGGGCGACGCAGGAAAACTTCTGGAACTGGTGATCTGCTACGAGAAAGCCGACTGGAAACGCTGCCAGGTTCTCTCAGAAGAGCTCGGCTTACAGGCGTCCCGGTTGTCCCAGATATACATCAACTGTGTGGAGGAAGTCAGCACAGTATGGGACAGCCTGACCGAAGACTACGCAAGACCGGGAGAGGGCGGCCTCTTTGCCCCGCAAACAGGAACGGACGGCGAAAAGCTCGAGGACGTCCTGCAATAAAGGAGGAAAAAAGTGGCAGTTACATTTGTATTAACCAACCAGAAAGGCGGGGTCGGCAAGACGACCACCACCGCAGCCCTGGCGGCAGGGCTTGCAGCGGCGGGTAAGCGGGTGCTTGCCATCGACCTGGACCCTCAGGGAAATCTGGGCTTTAGTCTCGGACTGGATATCGACACCGACCAGTCTTCTACGATCTATGAAGTGCTCAGGAACAGAGTGTCGATACGCGAAGCTCTGCACAGGACGGAGGTGTGCGACGTCATACCGTCCAACATCCTGCTGAGCCAGGCGGAGATAGAGCTTCAGACAGACAACAGGGTGACTCTTTTAAAAGAAAGCCTGAAAGAAGTCGCGGCGGACTATGATTTTATCGTCATAGACACGCCGCCGTCGCTCAACATACTGACGATGAACGCCTACGCCGCTTCGGACTACCTGATCATACCGATGGCGGCCGAGATCCTGAGTCTGGTAGGGCTGATACAGCTCCAGGAGACAGTGGAGGGAGTAAAAAGCTCTGTGAATCCCCGGCTTCGGGTGCTTGGGATCCTGCTGACGAAATACAACAGGAGGACCCGCCTTGCGGCAGACGTCCTTGAGATGGCGTCGACAGTGGCGGAACAGACGAATACAGCTCTCTTTGACGCGAAGATCCGTGCGGGAGTAGCTGCGGCTGAGGCCCCTGCACACGGAGAAAACATCTTTGCATATGCCCCGGCGTCCAATCCGGCAAAGGACTACGAGTGCTTTGTCGGGGAAGTTCTGGAGCGGATCAAAGATTAGAAGAGAGGAACTTATGAGCAGGAAGACAAATAAAACAACGCATGTGCTCAATCTGCTCTCGAACGGAGTGAAGAAGCAGGAAGAGAGCGATGCAAAAGAGAACAAAGAAAAGGTAATACAGGAAACAGAAAGCGCCGCGGCATCGCAGCAAAAACAGGAGACGGAAGAAAAAGGAGAAACTCCCGGCGTATCCGTGGTGCACAGAGGAAAGGACGCCGTGGCAGACCTCATAAAGGAAAGCCTCGAGGAAGAACTGCAGACGGCGGACAGACAGGAAGCAAAAGAGGAGCCGGAGGATGAAGCCGGCGCTGCAGAGGACCGAAAGGGCATAGGAGAGGCCGGCAAAGACCAGACAGCCGGTCAGGAGAGCGGGACTGACAAGCCTGCAGAGGCCCCGGCAGAAGAAGAGCCGGAGGATGAGTTCGTGACCGTCAACGTGATGGAGAAGCTGGTAAAGGAACGCGCCCCGAGCTATATCAGGCAGTTCCATATATGCGGCTGCAGGAGATGCCTCGCGGACGTGACAGCGCTCGCCCTGACCGGACTCCCCGCAAAATATGTCGTGATCAATAAAAATGCAGTGTCGCCCCTGATGAACTTCTATACAGTGAAATATGCCGGGCTGATCACCGTGGAGGTCACAAAAGCCTGCCTGACGGTCCAGGCAAAGCCTCACCACAACACAGAAAAGGCAGATAAAAAAGACGAATGAAAGAGGCTGAATTTGCCTCTGAAAACTTAATGTAATAAAATTTTTGTCGATAATCATAACAGATAACAGAATCAACAGGACAGACTATGATTCAGGCAAAGGAGATGTAATTATGGCAACAATAGACGCACTTACCTCAACAGGCGGCAATTCGATCAGAGGATACGGCGGACTTGCCAGCGGTCTCGACAGAGACACGCTGATCGAGCAGCTTACCGCAGGGACGCAGGCGAAGATCGACGCGGCGAACCAGCAGAAGACGAAACTGGAGTGGGAGCAGGAAGCGATCCGTACGATCACGGATATGATGTATGACTTTACGAACAAGTATACTTCATACTCCTCCTCGACAAACCTGCTCAGTTCCTCATTTTACGGCCGTACAGACATAACGGTCAACGGGGAGAACGGGAAATACCTCACGGTATCCGGCTCTACCCAGACGTCGGAGCTCATGAAAGTACTGGGCGTTAAGCAGCTCGCACAGAAAGCCACGCTCAACATGATAACAAACGCATCCGACAGAACGCTTTCACTTGGAGCGATATCCACAAATTTGAAAGACAATACGAATGTGAACGTAGTAGGCGGCGAGAAGCTCTACGTTAAGGTGGGAAACACGAGATACACTGTCACACTCGGCAGAGGGGACGGCTACTCCTACAACACGGCGGCCAATACAGCGGATGCGATCAATGAGTCGCTCAAACAGGTGTCTCTCTCGAACGGCAGGACGCTGGCAGACGTGCTGCACGTCTCAGAAAGCGGAGGAAAACTTGTCTTTCAGAATACTGATAGTGCAGGAAATACAGTTACTATCACAGGAGGCACTGGAGAGGCTCTTGACGCTCTCGGACTTACAAATAAACCTGACGACGGATTTGTGATCAACCACAATAATTCGCTGACCGCTACTGGCAATGTGAATGCGATCCAGCAGAAAAGCATCGCTTCCCAGCTTGCAGGCAAGTCGCTGAGTTTCCAGTACAACGGCACGACGAAATGGATCAAACTCCCCGCAGAGAGCGAACTGAATACGCTGGATGATCTGAAAACCCATCTCCAGAAAGAGTTAAACAGCGCTTTTGGAAACGGCAGGATCACGGTAGATATCACATCATCGGGCAGCAACACAGGTTCTCTTACATTTAAGACGACACTGCCTGACGGCAGCGATGACGACACTTCCACACTTTCGATCACAGCGTCCACCGGGAACCTGACAGGAGAGGATTCGCTCTTTGGGATACAGGACGGAGAGTCCAACAGACTGAACCTCAACGCGAAGCTCTCAGAGGCAGGGCTTGCGAATAGCACTGCTAATCTCACAACCCCGCAGCTTGTGATTAACGGAAAGACAATCCAGGGGATCACGGCGGACAGCACGATCCAGGAGATCATGGACGCCGTCAACAGCGATCCGGACGCGGGCGTGACCATAACCTATCAGCAGAATACAGACCGCTTTATCATCACCTCCACGCAGGACGGCGCGAGCGGCCAGGTAAGCGTATCGGGCAACGTGGCGGACGCGCTGTTTGGATCGAATGGGACAGACTATAGTGTGACGGCCGGACAGGACGCCATCATCGCCGTGCAGTATGCTGGCAGCAACCAGGTGACAGAGATTACCAGGGGAAGCAACACGATCAGCATAGACGGCCTGAACATCACGGCAAACGGCACGTTCGGATATAACTCGACCGGACAACTGGATCAAACCGCAGAGGCGGTCACGTTCACGGCAAAAGTAAACACTGACACAATAGTCGACGCCGTCAAGACGATGGTCGAAGAGTTTAACGAGATCGTAGAGCATATCAACACCCAGGTGTCGACCAAGCCGGACAGAGACTATCAGCCGCTGACGTCCAGCCAGAAAGCCGAGATGAGCGAGGACCAGATCAAACTCTGGGAGGATAAGGCAAAAAAAGGCCTCCTCTTCATGGACAGCGATATCAGAGGACTGGCGGACTCCCTGCGGTTCGTTATACCGGAGAACTTCCGGACCGCTCTTGAGGGGATCGGAATCACCGTATCTTCGGACTATTCGGACAACGGTAAGCTGACGCTCGACGAGAGCAAGCTGAGAGCTGCCCTTGAGTCTGACCCGGAATCTGTCAGAAATGCTCTGGCCTCCAGCGTTCAGACAAATGCGGACGGAACTACGACGCAGGGCGGCCTGCTGACAAATATCAAGACTATCATGGACAGATATGCCTCAACGACAGGGGCTACAAAGGGTATCCTCATAGAGAGGGCAGGATCGTCCCACTCTGTTACAAGTATGCTCGACAACGCGCTGCTTGATCAGATCAACGAGGTCGACGACAGGATCGCAAGCCTGACGGAGCGGCTCTCGACCGAGCAGGACAGGTATATCTCACAGTTCACCCAGCTTGAGCTTCTGGTTTCTCAGATGAACAGCCAGAGCAGCTATCTGTCATCGCTTATGGCGTAATACCGGGGAGGATACACAGGGGAAATGGCAGTGAATCCATACCAGAGATATAAAGAAGAAGCAGTCATGACCATGACGCAGGGAGAGATGCTGCTGCTTCTGTATGATGAAATGCTCAAGCGTCTGCGGGCGTGCGAGCTCCTGCTTGAGCAGAAAGACTTTAAGAACTTCGAGGCGCAGGCTGACCGCGTGGCGGCGATCATCCGGTATCTCAGAGATGTGCTGAACCACGATTACCCGATCAGCGGCCAGCTCTACTCGATGTACGACTTCTTTCTCGTGGAGATCGGCCGGATCAAAGCGGCCAGGAAGCCGGAGCGCATAGAGGAACTCAAGCAGTTCGTAGAGGAACTCAGAGACGCATTCAGGGAAGCGGAAAAGAAGGTGGACGAATGATAACGCCGGAACAGGAAAATACAGGCCGGGCAGAGTTAGAAGAGATGATGCTCAGACTCGCGCAGCGTGAATACAGAAAGTGCTGTGAAGTCGGAGAACTGACCGGCCAGATGGCCGAGGCCCTTGACCGCAACGATCAGACGTCGTTTGGCATGCTCCTTAAGATGAGGGGAGAAGCCATGACCGAGATCGAGAAAGCAAGGCGGGATCAGGGCACTCTTCTGAAAGCGTACAGCGACTTTAAGAGCCGCTTCGAGGAGCTGGGCAATGGCCGTGAGGTCCCGGATATGTCCGGGATGGAGAAGCGAATCCTCGCCCTGGCCTTGAGCAGGAAAGAGGCCCTCAGCCGGGCGAAAGAGTTTGACAGGCGCGTGAGCAGGCGGCTGGCAGGCGACAGATCTTATTATTCCAGTTAAGGATGACCGGAAACGTAACGATTACTTTTCACAGAAAAAGAGGCGGTACGCTTCCGGTCAGTTTTGGTTGAGAGGAAATATATGGAAGCAGTCGTTTTTGAAAATGTAAATAAAGTATTCGCGCGGGGCGAGGTGGCGGCGGAAGACGTGTCTTTCAGCATCAAAAAAGGAGAGTTCGTCTTTGTCATCGGGCGCAGCGGAGCGGGAAAGAGCACGCTGCTCAGGCTGATGAGCGCGCAGGAACGCACGACCTCGGGCCGGATATGGGTAAACGGCCAGGAACTGGACAGGATACCGGAGAAGAAGATGCCTTATTTCCGCAGACAGATCGGGGTGATGCAGTCGGATCTGGGACTGCTGGACGACAGGACGCTGTTTGACAACGTATATCTCTCTGTCATCGCCACAGAACAGCAGGGGCGGAAAGGAAAACGGCGGGTGGAAAGCCTCCTCCGGGCCATGGGGATCATCGACCGGGCAAGGTTCTATCCGCGGGAAGTCTCCATGGGGGAGGCGGCGCGGGCGCTCCTGGCGCGGGCCATGGTGATCGGCCCGTCGATCCTGATCGCAGACGAACCGACTGCGAACCTTGATCCCGACGCATCGTGGGACTTGATGTGTCTTCTGACGGAACTCAACCGCCAGGGAATCACCGTAGTGGTGGCAAGCCACAATCAGGAGCTGGTGTCCATTATGCGCAGGCGTGTGATCACACTCTCTGCGGGACGGCTCGTGGCAGATGAAAAGAATGCCGTCTACAATGTGCGTGCGGCAGATGCCATGGAAGAAAGAAGGATATTACATGAGCGTGAATATAGAAAGCAGAATGGAACGCTATCTGATCACTCTGATCGCGGAGGCGGTCAACCAGAGTGAATCAGTAGAGAGCAAATGGAAGCCCTCGTGGGAGTGGATCTACAAGACGTCAGATTATCATCACGTGTCTAATCTTGTCTACTATAAAGTTATGTGGTCAGACGACGTCCGTGTCCTGAAGTGGAAAGAGCGGTTTGAGACGCGTTACAGAAACGCGATGCGGCTGCAGGAGAGGAACCTTATCCTGAGAAAGCAGCTTGAGGCTGAGCTTGAAAAGAGAGAGATGCACTCTCTTTTCCTCGGAGAGTCAATGATACTGGAATACTATCCGAGGCCGGAGATGAGGATGCCGGAGCCGATAGAGCTGCTCGTACAGAAGAAGAGATACGACGACGCCCGCAGACTCCTCAGGTCCATGGGATTCGACGAAGTCCGGGACGGCCGCGGGCAGGGGACGGGGCTGTTCGCCCGCATACCGGACCAGAAGATCAGGCTCTACGATGCGCTCCCGTTTACCGGCCGTAAAGTCAGGGCATGGTTCCGGGAGATGCCCGGAGAACTCCCGAAAGAGGACGAGCGTTCTTATATACACTGTATGAACGAAGAGACGACGTATATCTACTTTATCTGCAGGCTGGCGGACAAGTTCGCCAGAGGACAGCTTGAGATACGGGATATCGTGGACTTCTGGCTGCTGCTCTCAAAAGAAGGCCCGCAGTTGAAATGGAAAGAAGTCAGAGAAGAGATCGAGAGTATGGATCTCGACACGTTCGGAGAATATATCGTCAAGCTGACGGGCAAATGGTTCGGCAATATGCACTTTCATGAGGACAACTATATCCTCAACGACATGCAGACATACATCATCTCAAAAGGCACGCTGGGCCGCCGCGAGAGCGAAGACGTCCTCCCGCTGGTCACGAGCGTGGTAGACAGCTACTACAGAGACCTGAGAAAAGAGGAAAGGAGAAGAATGCGCGAATGGCGATTCCCTCCCATCGACTACATGGTGTCTTCTTTTCCCCGGCTGAAGAAGTGGCCCATCCTCCTTCCGGTATACTGGCTCATAAGACTGATGAAAAACAGGAGATTCAGAAAAAAAAGAAGAGCCAGGACAGAGGAAAGCCGAGAATAGGGCTTAATATTTTCTGAAAAGTGCCGATAAAATTAACAGAATCGTTAACAGAATCTATAGTTTGGAAACAGCAGGGAGGTGCACATCAATGAAGATAGGAACAGAGAACCTCTTGAGCACATACAGCGTAATGTCTGCAGGAGATACGGCCGCATCAGCGAGGGACAGTGTGGTGAGAGAGCGCGGGAAAAACTATGACGAAGTCGTATTCTCATCGACTTCCCGGCAGATGGAGGAGAAGCTTTTTATCGGCAGAGTCACAGAGATGGTCAAGTCCGCAGTGCGCGACGTGAGCGGACAGGAGGAGAAGATCAGCCGTCTCAGGGAAGCTGTGGAAAGCGGGGCCTACATCCCGGATTCCCGTGAGACAGCCTCAAGGATGCTGCTCCTGGGAGGTGACAGATAATGGACGAACTGATAAAGATCCTCACAGAGATGACAGAGGCGCTGACAGAGATCCTGCCGCTGGAGCAGGAGAAGTTCAGGGCAGTACAGGAGGATAAGGTCGGTATCCTGGATGGATGTATGGGAAGAGAGCAGGCGTTCGCCCTCAGGATCAAAGGACTGGAACAGAAGCGCATGAAGTTCATGGAAGAGCACGGATACGGGGGCATGACGCTTAAGGAACTGGCCGACAGGCTGGAGGGGGAGGAGCAGGGAAAGATGAGGAAGCTCCTGGAGGATCTCGTTCTGGCAGTCCAGAACTTCAATTCCTACAACGACGAATCTATGAAACTGATAAACCTTAAGCTGCACAATCTCGAGAGAGCCGCCGCTCCGGACGGCGGACTGATCTATGGCAGAGATAAGGCGGCTGACGAAGAGCACATGATAAGCAGACGGATGTAACAGGCGTCCGCGCGGGAACGATACGCGGCCGGACAGATGATGATTAAGGAGGAAACAGACAATGGTACGATCTACATTCGCAGGATTTTCTGTCGCACAGCTTGCGATGGCGGTAAGCCAGAACGCGCTGGACGTAGTGGGACAGAATGTATCTAATATTAACACGGCAGGATACACAAGACAGAGGCTGGACCAGCAGAGCGTGAAGCCCACGGGCCACAGCGTGATGAACACGAAGTTTGCCATTAAAGTAGGCCAGGGCGTTATGGCTACAGGGGTATCTCAGATCAGGGATCCTTTTCTCGATATCCAGTACCGCTCTCAGCTCGCAGAAGTAGGGACGGTCGACGCAATGGACTCCATCCTGGCACGGCTCGGCGATATCTTCGACGAGACGGCGTCCTCCAAGATCGGGACGGCGCTCAACGAAGTCATCAGCCAGCTCCAGAATATGGCCAGGCCGGATACAGCGGGCCAGGACACATATGAAACTCTCGTGCGCTCAGCCATGGAGACATTTATCAACCTCATCCATGACAACGCAAAAGAGCTGACGTCCCTCAGACAGGAATATGTCACCAAGCTGACAGGGACAGACGAGCAGGAGATCGACTCCATACTGTCCAAGATCGTAGAGCTCAACGAATCGATCAAGAACAGCCACGTGCTGGGCAACCCGGCGCTCGAGCTGATGGATCAGAGGAACGAGCTGATCGATTCCCTTGCGACGTATCTCCCGATCGACGTGACCTATGAAGAGCAGACCATGGGCGCCAACATCACGATCGAGACGCTGAAAGTCACGTTTACAGATGCGAACGGCAACCAGCATACGCTCATCGACGATCAGGACAAAGGCACGGTCGATGTCCAGGCGACGGCAGATATGGGTGTGACGGTTTCCATCACGGATGCAGCCGGCGGCGCTGCCGTAGATGTAACCGACGCGCTTGGCGACGGAGTGCTCAAAGGCTATGCCGATATGCTCAACGAGCGGGGCGTCTATGCTGGAGACGATACAAAGGGCATCGGCTTCTACGAGGACTACTTCGATGAATATATCAATATGTTCGCAACCACGATGAACGACCTGAATCAGCCGGGCGGAGCGCTCTTTACTACCGCAGACGGCCAGACTACCGGTTTTACGGCTGAGAACATCCGGGTATCGGAAGGCTGGATGAACGGCAATGTGAGCCTCACGACGTCGACAGATCCGAATGCCGGAGACGGAACATATGAAAATATCCAGAGGATGATCAATGCGCTGAGCAAGGATGACCACGACTTTAATGTCCCGGGAACCGCCACGAACGTGTTTACGGGGACATTCCTCGAGGCTTATGATTTTCTTCAGAACACACAGGCGTCGGAGCGGTCTTCGGTTTCCACGATCCTTACGAACCGGACGACCATGCTGATACAGATCGCGAACTCAAAGGACTCTGTATCCGGCGTATCCCTGGATGAAGAAGTGATGAACATGATGAGATACCAGCAGTCGTACAATGCGGCGGCCAGGCTGATGACGACGCTGGACGAGGCGCTTGACACGCTGATTAACAACACCGGCATTGTCGGCAGATAAGGAGGCAGAGTAAAATGAGGATTACGACAAACATGATCATGAGAAACTACCAGAGCAGCCTGTATGATAATCTGAGAGGGCTGGAACTGGCGCGTAAACAGGTTGAGACAGGGATGCGTATCCAGTCTGCCTATGAAGATCCGGGCGCGGCGGCGAACGCGGCCGTACTGAAAAGCCGTTACACGCGCACAGAGGACTATCTGAACAACTTAGGCAGCGTGGACAAATGGCTGAATGAGCAGGAGAGCGCTCTCTATGAGGTGAGCAATATAGCGACAGATATCGCCAACAAATATTCAGTAGAGGCCATCACGGACACGATGGACGACGTTGGACGCGATACGTACGCGGAGCTTCTGCGCAACCTCCAGAACACGATGGTGCAGTTCATGAACTCCAAGTTCGGCGATACTTTTGTCCTGGGGGGCAACGCCGGCACAGAGCAGGCGCCTTTTGAACTGTCTGCGGACGGAACAACGCTTCTCTACCGGGGAGTGGACGTCAACGATCCGGCCAACCAGGCAGAGCTGGAGCGTCTCGCAGCAGAGACGTCCTATGTGGACATCGGATACGGCCTTTCATTCGACGCGGCCAACACCAACATCGTCCCGTCCACTGCTATGAACGCTGCTCTTCCGGGCATCAGCGCCATCGGATACGGGCAGACAAACGGCACGAGCAACAACATGATCCTGCTGGTGGGACAGATGGCAGAAGTTCTTGAGGCGGACACATTTGACCGCGACGCTTATGAAACGCTCTGGACGAGGTTCCAGGAAGGGGCGAGCACGCTCCGGGATTCGATAACGCAGATCGGAACAAAGACGGATATGATCGAGAATACGACGTCGAAACTGGAGGCGGAGAAGATCGCCATCCAGGAGCAGTTCAACGATGCGGTCGGCATAGAGCCGGCTCTCGCGATCACGAACTATTCGTACGCTATGTATACATATAACAGTGCACTGAGGGTGGGGACGGGTATTCTCGGTCCATCTCTTCTGGATTTCCTCTCCTGATCTGCACTCGTTATAATATAAACATAAGGAAAGGAGGAAGAAATTATGGAACCCCTGCTGAAGATTACAACAATACCAATGGAATACGAAATCACGATCCAGCACGCGCGGCTTGAGCGCGGACAGAGCAGGCCTCCGGTCGTAGAGATATCGAGGCAACGAGGCGGACTCAATATGCGCAGTCAGCCGGCAAGACTGCTTCTTGACAGTTTTGAAGCGCGCAACAGCATAATTCCTTCAACACGGACCGCGATCTATCAGAACGCACAGAAGGGGCTGCGTGCTGCGGGTGAAGCGGCTCAGAGTTACTCGAATGAAGCGGCTCAGATGAGATGGTCCAGGCCGGGACAGGGCGGGGAGATGCTCTCACAGATATTTGAGCAGAGAGCTCAGATGCCTACGGGACAGTTTCAGTTAGGATTCCTGCCGACGACGGGAGTCAATATCAACTACCAGGCGGGAAACCTTACGACGTCCTACCAGATGGATCGGCTGGCTTTCAACCTCAAGCTGAACAACAGCGAGGTAGAGTATATCCCGGGCAACATAGATATCGTTGTGACACAGTATCCTGACGTAGTCATCGAGTATATGGGAAGCCCGGTCTTTGTACCGCCAAGTGCGGCTGAGTTCTTTACCGGCGAATCAGTAGACCTGGTCGCGTAACGCGGCTGTGCGGCGCTGCTCCGCCGCCGTTTCCCGACGATATGTCTAAACGGCGGCGGGGAAAGAAAAGATGTTAGGAACAGGAGAAATTATGGAGGACAGAGAGAAAAAGTCTGCAGAGATATTATCCGATGAGGAAGAAGGTACTGTCTGCTTCGAGGAAGGGCTTTTTGGATTTGAACAATGCAAAAAGTTCCTTCCTGTTGCCGTTGAGAAAGACAGTGATGCAGTACTGACGCTTTTAAGTATAGATAATGAAGATCTCGCATTTATCATTATGAATCCCTTTCTGCTGAAAGAGGATTATCATCCGCAGGTCAGTAAAGAGGAACTGAGATCTCTTGGAGAGGCCGGGGAACAGGACTATTCATGGTATGTGATCTGTACCGCCCATCAGCCGCCGGAGGAGAGCACAGTGAACCTCCGGTGCCCGATCGTAGTCAACACGCGGTACAGGCGGGGAAAACAACTGATACTTGATAATCAGGAATATACTTTCCGGCACAGACTGGGAGACCTGGCGCAGGAGGAGACTCACACATGCTGACACTGACCAGAAAAAAGGGAGAAGAGATCGTCATAGGAGACAATATCGTGATTGCCGTCAGGGAGATCGGCTCTGACAGCGTGAAGATATCCGTGTCGGCCCCGCGGAATGTGCCTGTATTCCGGCGCGAGCTTAAGATGGCCGCGCAGGAGAACAGAGAAGCCGCGGCGGCCGGCGCTGATGCGGCCGGGATCGCAGCCCTGCTGGCGCAGGGAAGCGGGAGGCCTAAGCAAAGAAGGGAGGAGAAAGAAAAATGCGATACGAAGTAACCCAGGATCTGATGACCGGGAATTCTATGATAGACAGTGAACACAGAGTGCTGTTTGACGCAGCGAACAAGCTGCTGGATGCGTTTGCAGACGGCAGGAACGACGGAGGGATGAATATCGTCCAGACGGGTATCTTTCTGAAAAACTATGTGGACAAGCACTTTGAACATGAACAGGAATTACAGAAGAAACATGAGTGGCGGGAATATGATACACATGTGCGTTTTCATGAACAGTATAAGCAGACGCTGAGCGATATCCTGGACGGGCTGCCAAAAGACGGCCCGCCGTCGGTAGAACTTGTGAGCGAGCTGAATCTGCATATCGTAAGACTGATCACACACATCCGGACAATGGACAAGCGCCTGGGAAGTTATCTGCAGTCCCGGGGCGAAGTGTGATCTTCAACATACAGTAAGAAAAAGGAGAAAACAGCAAATGAAAAGTATACGCACAAGGATTATGACAGGATCCTGTCTGGTCACGACCGTGTTCGTGCTCCTGCTGGGGGTAGTGAGCGCAGTATTGAACTACACAAGTACGTTCGGTCAGGTGCAGGATGACATGCAGGCGATAGTCGGCATCACAGCACAGAGAGTAGAATGGGAACTCACGACCTATGCAAGCATAGCAGAGGCGTTCGGCGGGCGCACTAAGATCGCTGATCCTGATGTTTCTGCAGAGGAGAAAAAATCGCTTCTGGATTTATGGGTGGAGGATTACGGACTCGTTAGTGCGGATCTTCTGGATTCCAACGGCCTTGGCGTTTTTGACGGAGTGAATTATTCCGGCGCAGAGTATTTTAGACAGTGCATGAACGGCAATACATATGTGTCCTCGCCGATGGAAAACGGGGAGAATGGATTTACAATCATTGTCGCGGCTCCTGTATGGGCTAACGGCGTGCCGAATACCCAGGTGGTAGGCGTGGTCTGCCTGGTTCCCTCGGAGACATTTCTGAATGATATCATGCAGAGTATCCATGTAAGCGATAACAGCGGAGCTTACATGATCGACAAAGACGGCACCACGATCGCCGATATAACGATGGATACGGTCATGACCCAGCACATCGAGAACGAAGCTGCGGAGAACAGAGAACTTCAGGCGCTGGCAGATATTCATGCGAGGATGCGTGAAGGAGCTACCGGAGTTGGCCAATATACATTAAACGGCGAGAAGATGATCGCATATACCCCGGTGCTGGGTACGGACGGATGGAGCATCGCCATATATGCGCCGTCCAGCGACTTTATGGGATCGACGTATACTTCTATCGTCGTGATCACCGTACTGGTCGTCCTTGCGCTTGTTATCAGCGGTATCGTGATCAGCGCGATCTCAAGGCGGATCACAAAGCCGATACGTGCATGTGCAGACAGGCTCAAGACACTTTCCGAAGGAGATCTCTACTCGGAGACTCCGGCTATCAATACTAAGGATGAAACGGGAATGCTGGCAGCCGCTACAAAGTCTATCGCGGAATGTCTTCAGGGACTTATCCGGGACGAAGAGTATGTGCTCGGCGAGATGGCTCACGGCAACTTCGACGTCACGGCGGATCCATCTGTATACAGAGGAGATCTGCACAATATCCTCAAGAGCCTAAGAGGTATCAACCGCACATTGTCGCTGACGCTGTCCGATATCAACGAGACGGCGAACCAGGTGGCGGCAGGAGCCGAGCAGGTGGCTTCCGGCGCTCAGGCGCTCAGCCAGGGCGCGACAGAGCAGGCGTCAAGCGTGGAGGAGCTCGCGGCTACGATCAACGATATCAACGCCAACATCCAGGCAAACACAAA
>CALWAR010000104.1 GCA_944375765.1 uncultured Mediterraneibacter sp.
TTGTAAACGAGATCACAAAGTATGACAATGACTTTGATTTAGTATCCGGAAGATATGTTATAGATGCCAAATCAATCATGGGAATCTTCAGCCTGGATCTTTCCAAGCCGATCGACCTCAACATCCATGCTGACGGCAATGTAGACGACATCCTCACGGCTCTGGATTCTTACATCATCAAATAATACGGCACATAAAAAGCTGTCTCGGCTCCGGGGCAGCTTTTCTTTCGATCGCCGCGAACCAAAGTCCGGGCTTGCCCGAGACCCTGGCGACCAATTGCAATCCCGGAATGTGTCTTTTCACACTTTCGGCAATCCGCCCCTCTGCGCGGCAGGCTTTCCCTCCTGCCGCGCCTCTTTTATTCCTGCTTATGTCGATTTCATCCTCCAAAAGAGACTTTGATCACCTCTGTCGTCTCAATTGCAGTGCGCATCAGTTCATCGATCTTTTCCTCAAGGTTTAATTCTGACTTTGCTATGCGCTCCACGTTCGGCTTCGTCACCGGATGTTTTGCCACAAAGATCGTACAGCAGTCCTCATATGGCTGGATGGACGTCTCGTAGGTATCGATCTTCTCCGATATCTCAACGATCTCCTTTTTGTCAAATCCGATCAGAGGGCGATAGACCGGCAATGTGCATACTGCGTTTGTCGCCGCAAGGCTCTGCATCGTCTGGCTCGCCACCTGGCCGATGCTCTCCCCTGTTATAAGTCCGAGACAGCCGTCTTTCCCGGCAAAATGCTCAGCGATCCGCATCATATATCTGCGCATGATGATCGTCAGTTCGTCATGCGGACACTTTTCATAAATATAGAGCTGAATGTCGGTAAAATTGACAATGTGGAGTTTGATCGGACCGGCATAAGCTGATACCAGCCTGGCAAGATCGATCACTTTTTCCTTCGCCCGTTCACTCGTATACGGCGGCGCATGGAAATAGACCGCCTCGATCTCTACGCCTCTCTTTGCGATCATGTAGCCTGCCACCGGGCTGTCAATGCCCCCTGACAGGAGCAGCATGGCGCTCCCGTTCGTCCCGACCGGCATTCCGCCCGGGCCGGGGATGATCTCCGAATAGATATAGACTTCCTCCCGGATCTCCACATTCAGTCTGACGTCCGGGTGATGGACATCCACTTTCATCTCAGGGTATGCGTCGAGCACCGCCTCGCCCAGCTCACAGTTTATCTCCATGGAGTTCATCGGATAACGTTTGTTGGCGCGTCTCGCTTCCACCTTGAATGTCCTGTCTCTTTCCGGATACATCTCTCCTACGTAGGCGACTACGTCTTTCTTCAGTTCTCCGATCTCTCGGACCGGCTTTCTCACAACAGGGCAGATACCGACGATACCAAATACTTTCTGAAGACTTTCAACCGTCTCTTCATAGTCATATCCGCCCTCGCAGTCCACATATACCCTTCCGTGGCATTTGTGCACCAGGAAATCGCCTTCCACATCTTTGAGCGCGTATCTGATCTGGCGCACCAGAGCATCCTCGAACATATAGCGGTTCTTCCCTTTGATCCCGATCTCACCGTACTTGATCAAAAATGAATGAAATGTCATATTTTTTCTCCTTTGCTGCCCTCTGACCGCGTATGAGTCCCCGCGTCAGCGCCGTGTATATCTTCTAAACATCGGTATACAATTATATAGTGTTTCAAGCGTATAGTCAATTTCTTCTTTTGTTGTGAATTCTGACATGCTGAACCGGAGCGTTGCGTCCAGGTATTCCCTCGCCGCGCCGATCCCTTTGAGCACTCCGCTCACTGCCGGATGGTTTGATGAGCAGGCGGAGCCGGACGATACATAGATTCCTTTCTCCTCAAGCGCATGAAGGAGGACTTCGCTGCGCACACCTGCCACGCCCAGGCTGATGATGTGAGGAGCGCTCCCCTCATCTGTAAAGCCGTGGACTGTTGTGTTCTCGATCCCGGACACGCCTTCGATAAAGTGACTTTTCAGTTCCCGCATGAGCGCGGTCTTCATCTCGAGATCCTGATAGATCATCCTGGACGCCAGGCCGAGACCTGCGATCCCTGGCACGTTCTCCGTACCGGAGCGGATATTCTGCTGCTGCTCTCCGCCGAATACGATCGGTCTGATCTTCACGCCGCTGTTAATATAGAGGAACCCGATCCCCTTTGGCCCGTGGATCTTATGTCCGCTCGCCGTGAGAAGGTCTATCCCCGTGCGTTTGGGATAAATGCGGTATTTCCCATATCCCTGCACCGCATCTGTATGGAACAGGACAGATGAATCATACTGTTTGACGATCCGCGCCGCTTCCTGTATGGGCTGAACTGTTCCCACTTCATTGTTCACATACATGACAGATACAAGGATCGTATCGGGACAGAGCGCCTCTTTTAGGGCGTCCAGCTTAATCTTTCCTTTTGCATCCACAGGAAGATAAGTCACCCTGAATCCCTCTTCCTCTTCAAGATAGCGCATCGTATTCAAAATGGCCGGGTGCTCGATCGAGGAAGTGATAAGATGGTTCCCTTTTCTTTTATTCGCCCTTGCACAGCCGATCAGCGCCAGATTATCGCTTTCCGTGCCACCGGATGTGAAAAAGATCTCTTTCGGGTTTACTTTCAGGAGTTTCGCGATCGTCTCTTTTGACTCCCGGATATAGTGCTCCGCCTGTACGCCTTTTCTGTGCATGGAAGACGGGTTGCCATAGTCGCGGCACATCACTTTATATACGAATTCCCCTACTTCCGGGTAACACATAGTCGTAGCGGAATTGTCCAGATAAACTTCCATTGCTTTCTTTCCTTTACTCTTTTCTTACTTATAAATTATGATTTCTGCTTTCGAGATGATACATGAGGATAGAGAGTGTTGTCAATCCCGCAGTCTCCGTCCGGAGAATGCGCTTTCCCAACGTAACGGGTTTTGCTCCGACAGCTTTTGCCTGTCCGACCTCCGCTTCCTCAAAGCCGCCTTCCGGGCCGATAAAGACGCCGATAGACTGACCGGGCGTGATATCCTCTATGATCTGTGCAGTCTTTCCCATCCCCTCTTCCAGTTCATAGGGTATCAACAGCACGTCCAGCCCGCCGGCTGTACGAAGTGCCCCGGAGAAACTCACCACCTGCTCCACCTCAGGTATCCTGCTGCGTCCGGACTGTTCAGCAGCGCTTTTGGCAATCGCCTGCCACCGTTCCTGCTTCTTCTTCGCTTTCCGCTCATCCAGCTTTACGACCGAGCGCTTTGCCGCGAACGGAACAATGCCGTACACGCCCAGTTCGACTGCTTTCTGGACGATAAGATCCATCTTGTCCCCCTTCGGAAGGCCCTGGAAGAGCCATATCTTTGACGGGAGCTCCGTATCCGCACTCAGTTCTTTCAGGATATCAAGGACGGCCTCTCTTTCACCATACGAACGGATGCAGCACAGATATGCATTTCCTGTCCCGTCACTGATCCGAACTTCTGCCCCCGGCTTCATGCGGAGAACATTTTTGATATGATTGACATCCGGTTCCCCAAGAACGATCCGTCCGTCTCTGATCTGTGATGGTTTCGTGAAAAACTGCTGCACCTTTCTTTCTCCTGTCTGTTCTTTTCTCTGTGCTGTCCCTGTGCCCGATCCACTTTCCGGCCGTCACGGCAGCCGCATTACTTCCTTGCTGTCACGCATACCCACTCGCCCTGATAAGTCACATCGAGCACTGTAAGTCCTGCCGCCCTTACAGCCTCTGTCACGGTCTGTTCTTTCTCATCGATGATCCCGCTTGTAATATAGACGCCGCCCTCTTTTAACTGTTCTGTGATGACCGGCGTAAGTTCCACAAGGACATCCGCAAGGATATTTGCCACAACAATGTCATAGCTCCCGTATCCGACTTTATCCTGCACGGTTTTGTCGTCAATGATGTTCCCGGTCATCACCTCATAGCGGTCTTTTGTTATGCCGTTTGCTTCCATATTCTCATATGTGGCTTCAATGGCGCACGGATCGAGATCTGTACCGACAGAATATGCGGCGCCGAACTTAAGAGCCAGCATGCCGAGGATGCCGCTTCCACATCCCACATCCAGAATCTTTGTGCTGTCTGTCACATATTTCCTGAGCTGTCGGATACACAACTGGGTTGTCTCATGCATTCCCGTACCGAATGCTGTCCCCGGATCGATATGTATCACCAGCTTTGCCGTATCCTCCGGTTTCACATCCTCCCAGGAGGGGATGATAAGGATATCGTCCACATAGAACTGATGAAAATACTGTTTCCAGTTGTTCACCCAGTCTACATCCTCTGTCTCGGATTCTTCGATCAGGCATTCTCCGACGTCTGTCCAGGCAGACAGCCCCTGCAGTTCCCGGCGGACGTCCGCAAGGATCCTGTCCTTGTCATCCCCTGGCTCCAGGTAGAAATTTAAATATGCCACGCCGTCGTCCGTCTCGATCTCAGGCAGGATATCTACGAACATCTGCTCTTTATCTCTCTGTGTCAGCGGCACTTTGTCCTCGATCTCGACTCCCTGGATCCCGAGATCCATCAGCATGCTGCTGACGATATCCTCTGCCTCCGTAGTTGTCTTCAGTCTGAATTTATTCCATTTCATCTCTCAGTCTCCTCCCTCGTCGTTTTCTTTCTGAAACCAGAGGTTCAAATCTACGTTTGCATTGATCCCCGGAACTGTGCCCGTCTCACTGTACTGCCAGATCTCATAATCGTATGGACACTGCGGAATCTCATGATAGTCTGCATACCAGAAGTCATACTCTTTAAGCTGCTCCATGTCAAGGGTAAATGCCATCCACTTCATGTTAGAATAGATCATAGAGTCATATCCGGCGTGCTCGACAGTGTCGCAGAACACCTTGCAGTAATTGGTAAACTCCTGCCTTGTATTATCATCTGTACGCGCCGTGTCCCACTTGATCTCCTCCGTATCATAGACAACAGGCCCGGTTATGTCATAGGGCTTCAGATTCTCAAGCACAAACTCCGCTTCCTCGACAGCCTCCGCCGCACTGATCGCCTGGGAGAAAAAATATACCCCGACGTCCAGGCCGGCCTTGAGCGCTCCCCTGATGTTGTCTTTATACATTGCGTCGAGCACCAGCGCGCCGCTGTCGCCGTACGCGCGATACCCAAGACGGATGATGACAAACTCGACGCCGCTGTCTTTCACCTTTTTCCAGTCGATCTCTTCCCCCTGGAACTCCGAGACGTCAATGCCAAAGCGCGCGGTCACACCATTCTTTTTATCCGTAAAGCTCTTATATCCCGTCGTCCCGTCTGTTTCCAGATGTTCAAAGTCATATGTACACTGCGGCACATCAGGGATAAGCGGGGCTTCATAGCTGTTTCCCTCCACATCCTGGAATGTGTAGTATTCTCCGTCCTCCGTCATGCGGATATCTTCTCCGCCGCCCGGGGTCTCCTCTGTACGGACTGTGCATCCAAGCCGAAAGGCCATGAAGATTGCAGCGATTATCACAAGGATCGAAACCAGTTTTTGTCTATTCATACTCACCCACCTGCATCTCGTCGCCGACACGGATGATCCCGCCCCGGATCACCCGGGCAAACACGCCCTCTACCGGCATGATGCACTCTCCCATTTTCTGAAATATTTCACATCCGTGATGACACTCCTTGCCGATCTGCGTTATCTCCAGCACAACGTCCCCGCAGTACAGTTTTGTCCCCTCAGGAAGGGTGCGGAAGTCGATCCCGGAGACTACGAGGTTCTCTCCGAAAGCGCCGTCTTTTACCTCTGCTCCTTTCGCCCGGAATTCTTCTATTCTGTCATGCGAAAGGAGACTCACCTGACGGTGCCAATTCCCCGCATGAGCATCCCCCTCAATACCGTGATCCTCAATGAACAACGCCTCATTTACATTGGTTTTCTGCGTCCCTTTTTCCGGACTTGTGCAGACTGCGGTCACTTTCCCCATACCTGTTATCTATCCTCCGATCTGAGACATGTCCTTTGTCTCATATATATGTCCGTCTTCCGTACGGCAGATATTTTGCTGTGCCGCACGAGAAAAATATGCGTCGGCAGAAATACTGTCGGCAAAGCGATGGCAGTCCGGCTTCCCGTAGATCGTCCTGCGCATCTCGTCCCTGATGCGTTCATCGTCTGCTCCATTTCTGAGCAGACGTCTGAGGTCTGCTCCGTCCCCGTACTGGAGGCATGGCTTTAAACGCCCCTCCGACGTCAGCCGTATCCGGTTGCACGTCCCGCAGAACTGATGGGAGACTGCGTCGATAAATCCTGTTTTTCCCTGAAAGCCCGGAAAGCGGACATAGACTGCCGGTCCGTTCCCAAATCTGCCGGTACAGACGGACGCCTCACCGAATACATCTTTTAACATGCTGTATATCTGCCCGCCTCTCACGACGCCCAGTCTTTTTCCGGGACCGATCGGCATCATCTCTATAAAACGGACGTCCACGTTCCTTTTTTCTGACATCCGGGCAAGGCAGATGTAGTCGTCCGCAGGCACCCCCTGCATCGGGACGCAGTTTATCTTCACCTGGAGTCCCGGAAACGAAAGCGCTGCTTCCATACCCTCGAGAGCCCTGCTAAGGCCGCCGCCTCTTGTGATCTCTTTATATCGGCCGGCATCCGGTGTGTCAATGCTGATATTCACTGCATCCAGTCCACTAGAAACTAATTCGTTTATGTTCTCTTTGAGTAAGATCCCGTTCGTCGTCAATGTAACCTGTTCTATACCGGGAAGATCCCGGATCATCCTGAGCAGCGCAGGCAGCCCCCGCCGAACGAGAGGCTCTCCTCCGGTGAGTTTGATCCTGCTGATCCCGATATCTGAACCAATCCTGCATATCCTCGTTATCTCGTCAAAAGTAAGGATATCGCTGTGACTGACACGGGGTACGCCACCCTCAGGCATACAGTAGATGCAGCGCAGATTGCAGCGGTCTGTAACAGATACTCTCATATATTCGATCGTCCTGCCAATCCGGTCTCTCATCGCCCACACTCCCCGCCCCGTCCGGTCAGGATCTCCAGACCGTGTTCCAGCGCCGGGAGCACAGCCGCCAGATTCTCTCCGGCCGCTTTCGGACTTCCCGGAAGATTGACGATCAGCGTCTGCCCACGGATCACGGAGACGCCCCGGCTAAGCATCGCACGCGGCGTTATCTTAAGCGACGCGAGCCTCATCGCCTCTGCGATCCCCGGTACGTTCCGCTCAGCCACTGCCATCGTCGCCTCCGGCGTGCAGTCTCTTGGCGCAAAGCCCGTGCCGCCGGTCGTGAAAATGACATCCATCTTATATTCATCACATAACCGGCACAGACACTTTTCTATTTCTTCCCTGTCATCCGGAAGCAGAACTGTTCTTTGTATATCATATCCTGCATCAGCAAGCATCCTGCTGATAAGAGGTCCGCTCCTGTCCTCGCGCTCCCCGGCAAAGCCTTTGTCGCTCAAGGTCACAACCGCTGCTTTCCATCTGTATACTGCCATTTTCCCATCTCCGTTTCCTGTTTGTGGCATACTGCCCTTATCGCCAGAAAACGGACTCGTTACCAGTCCGCTTTCTCATAGTACATTCAGTTCTTTCTTCGGGTGCGCGGCGGAACCCTCCTCATGTTCCGCTGCGCGGCTGCGACGTCTGTCAGATACGTCCCCGCTCTTGCCGCCCGTCTTTTTCACAAGGTAGATCTCGCCGATCTCCATCGTCTTATCCATAGCCTTGCACATGTCATAAATCGTCAGCAGCGCTATGCTCACACCTGTCAGCGCCTCCATCTCCACTCCGGTCTTCCCCGTCACTTTCACGGTACAGGTACAGTAGACTGCGCATTCGTCCACATCCATGTCAAAGTTGACCTTACAGTTTGTAATCGGGAGGATATGACACATCGGGATCAGTTCCGACGTCCGTTTCGCTCCCATGATCCCTGCTGTGGCTGCCACACCGAGTACATCGCCTTTGCCGACGGTCCCTGCTTTTATCGCCTGGAACACCTCGCGATCCACAAGAATCTTCCCTGTGGCCGTGGCTTCCCTTGCTGTTTCTGGTTTGTCTGTCACATCGACCATGACAGCTTTACCGTTTTCGTCAAAATGTGTAAATCCCATGATGTTTATCCTTTCCGGAAGTTTATGGCCTATGCTTTATCTTCTCAATCAGTCTGCTTACATGCTCTTCCTCTTCTTCCAGTTCTTCAGCAATCTGGCAAAGACTTTTCCCCTTTGCCAGTTTCTTTTTTATCTGTTCTGTAAGCATCTGCTCTCTCCCCTCTTCTCTGGCCTCGTCTCTTTCCATACGTAAATGTATGCAGGAGACCTTACGTTCAGCCCTGTATCGTTAAATCTCACTGCTGTATGAATGGGAACAAAAGCATTGAGATTTCTTTCTACCACATCGCCATGGACGGCAATACCGGTATTATATTGATCTTTTCAGAAACGACTCAGATACGGACCTCAGACATCTGTCAGAAATATAATGCTTTGCATGTATTCTAACACACTTTTCTCTCAGATGCTATCCTCAATTTTCCCGGTCAGTCCTCAGCCCCAGTTCGATTCCGCACTTCGTGCTTCATCTCACTGTCGGGCGTCCGCCCTATGCTACGGCGCACTGTGGATTCTCCCCGGACGATCAGCCCCAGTTCGATTCCGCACTTCGTGCTCCATCTCACTGTCGGGCGTCCGCCCTATGCATAAAAGGATAACGCTGCCCATCTGCAAGCCAGCTTGCATGGACAGCGCCATCTTTTATGCGCAGGTCTGATCTGTTGGTTCAAATTGACTGTTATACAGGTCGGCGTAGAAGCCGTTTTGGGCGAGGAGTTCGGTGTGGGTTCCTTGTTCGATGATGTCGCCGTCTTTCATGACGAGGATCAGGTCTGCGTCGCGGATAGTGGACAGTCTGTGGGCGATGACAAAACTGGTCCTCCCTTTCATCAGATTATCCATCGCTTTCTGGATGAGCACTTCGGTCCTTGTATCCACAGAGCTGGTCGCTTCGTCCAGGATCAGGATTTTGGGATCTGCCAGGATCGCACGGGCGATCGTGAGGAGCTGTTTCTGTCCCTGAGAGACATTGCTCGCTTCTTCGTTGAGTTCCATGTTATAGCCGCCCGGAAGAGTCTGCACAAAGCGGTGTACGTGAGCGGCTTTGGCCGCCTGCATCACTTCTTCGTCCGTCGCGTCCAGCCTGCCGTACCGGATATTCTCCATGATCGTTCCGTGGAAGAGCCATGTGTCCTGAAGCACCATACCGAACATCGACCTTAGATCGCTCCGGTTGAAGTCCCGCACATCGTAGCCGTCGATCTTGATCGCCCCGCTGTTCACATCGTAGAACCGCATAAGCAGTTTAATCATCGTCGTCTTTCCGGCGCCCGTCGGCCCGACGATGGCGATCTTCTGCCCTTCTTTTACTCTGGCGGAAAAGTCGTTGATGATGGTCTTATCCGGGCTGTAGCCAAAGTGTACGTGTTCAAACTCTACATTGCCCTGAAGCCTTTCTGCAGAAACCGGATCAGGCACTGTCTGGTCTTCCTCTTCCTCGTCAAGAAACTCAAATACCCGTTCCGAGGCCGCGGCGGTAAGCTGGAGCATATTGGAGACCTGCGCCACCTGCTGGATCGGCTGTGTGAAGTTCCTCACATACTGGATAAAGGACTGGATATCCCCGACCTCGATCACATTCCGGATCGCGAGGAAACCGCCGAGGATCGCAACCCCTACGTATCCGAGGTTTCCGATAAACTGCATGACAGGCATCATCATCCCTGAGAAGAACTGAGATTTCCATGCAGAATCATACAGCTTCCCGTTTATCTCATTGAATTCTCTGATAACATCCTCTTCCTTATTGAAAGCTTTGATGATATTGTGTCCGCTGTAGATCTCTTCAACCTGCCCGTTCACATTTCCCAGATACTTCTGCTGCCCCCGGAAATATTTCTGCGAGTGTTTCATGACAAATGAAATCAGGATCACCGATACAGGCAGGATCAGGATCGCTACAAGCGTCATGAGCGGACTGATCGACAGCATCATGACGAGCACTCCGATGATCGTTGTCACAGAAGTGATCATCTGTGTCGCACTCTGGTTGAGGCTCTGTCCGAGCGTATCCACATCATTTGTCACACGGGAGAGCACCTCTCCCACTGGTTTTGTGTCAAAGTAATTCATCGGCATACGGCTGATCTTCTCAGAGATCTCTTTTCTCAGGCGGTAGGTCGTCTTCTGGGATACCCCTGTCATTATGATGCCCTGTATAAAACTGCACAGTGCGCTGATCACATATAGTCCAAGTGTCAGCAGGAGTATCTGTCCGATCTTTCCAAAATCCATGCCGCTGCCTCCGGACACCTTGCTCACCAGGCCGTTGAAGATCTCCGTCGTGGCCTTTCCGAGTATTTTCGGACCTGCGATATTGAAGATTGTTCCACCGATCGCAAACACTGCGACAAATATCATATGCACTTTAAATGTGCTCATATATTTTATCAGTTTCTTGATAGTTCCTTTAAAATCTTTCGCTTTTTCTCCGGCATCATTGCCATGCGTGCCTCTGGGCATTGACAGTCGCCTCCTTTCCGTTCATCCCTGCTTCCAGCTCTGATTCTGACAACTGGGAGGCCGCGATCTGCTGATAGACCTCACAGCTCTTCAGCAGTTCTCTGTGGGTTCCCATTCCCGCGATCTTTCCGCCGTCAAGCACAATGATCTGTTCTGCATTCAGTATCGTGCTGATACGCTGCGCCACGATCAGGACAGTGCACTCTTTTGTTTTTGTCTTCAATGCTTTCCTGAGAGTGACGTCTGTTTTAAAGTCCAGAGCTGAGAAACTGTCGTCAAAAATAAACACTTCCGGATGCTTTGCGATCGCTCTCGCGATGGAGAGCCGCTGTTTCTGCCCGCCGGACACGTTGGAGCCTCCCTGGGAAATGGGGCTTTCATATCCGTCCGTCTTCTGGTTGATAAATTCTGAAGCCTGGGCGATCTGAGCCGCCTCGATCATCTCGCTCTCTTCTCCGCCCGGATTGCCGAACATGATGTTCGATGCGATATCCCCTGAGAACAGCACGCCTTTCTGTGGAACGTATCCCAGCTTCTCCCTGAGTTCATGCTGGGATACCTGACGGATATCCACGCCGTCCAGTGTGATCGCTCCCTCCGATACATCGTAGAAACGAGGGATCAGATTCACAAGTGTGGATTTGCCGCTCCCGGTACTTCCGATGATTGCTGTCGTCTCACCGGGCTTCGCCGTAAATGTAATGTCCTGGAGTACATTCTCATCCGCTCCCGGATACCGGAAAGAAACGTGGTCAAAGCAGAGCACGCCTTTCTCACCGGAGCAGAACTCTTTCGGTTCTTCCGGGTCGTGGATCACAGTCCTGCTGTCAAGCACTTCCTGGATACGGTCCGCTGCAACCGCCGCTCTGGGAAGCATGATCGAGAGCATACACAGCATCAGAAAGCCCATGATAATCTGCATCGTATACTGAATAAATGCCATCATATCCCCGACCTGCATCTGGCCTTCGTCGATCCCATGAGCGCCCGTCCACATGATAAGGACGGAGATCCCGTTCATTACCAGCATCATGACAGGCATCATAAACGTCATCGCACGGTTTACGAACAGGTTCGTCCGGGTAAGATCTCTGTTGGCGTCGTCAAAGCGTTCTTCTTCATATTTCTGTGTACTGAACGCACGGATGACCGAAAGTCCGGTAAGGATTTCCCTCATGACCAGGTTCACCTTGTCGACAAGCGTCTGCAGGATCCTGAACTTCGGCATTGCAACCAGGAACAGTACGAGGATAACAAGGGCGATCAGGAGCACCGCCAGCGCGATGATCCAGGACATGGATACATTCGTCCTGAATACCTGGAAGATGCCGCCGATGGCCAGTATCGGAGCATACAGCACGATCCTTAGCAGCATGACGATAATGAGTTGGATCTGCTGGATATCATTGGTACTCCTTGTGATCAGCGATGCGGTAGAAAAATGGTCGAACTCATTATTGGAGAATCCCACGACTTTATGGAATACTCTTCCCCTCAAATCACGACCTGTAGCCGCACCTACCCGGGATGCAAGGAATCCGACCAGGATGCTGGCTGCCATCCCCAGCATGGCCAGTCCGGCCATCTTTCCGCCCGTAGACACAAGATAACTGATCTGTATCCTGTCCGTATCCATCCCCAGCCTCTCATATGCACTGCCCACGTAGCTGACTGCTGCCTGCTCAAGGATCGTGTCAGGCATCTCCGATATCTGCTCTGCCATCCCCCGGACCATAGCGTCTCTCTGCTCTGCCGGAAGCGCCTGCAGCATATCAAATACATCCATATCATCCGGAGATACCCCCTGCGGGAGATCTTCCTTTAACTGTTCTTCAATCTGCCGTGTCATGTCGCTTCCCGATTCAAAACCCGCCGTCAGCATCATCGGACAGGCAAGGATATCGACAAGCTGATCTTCCTCCTCGTCTGTGATATCCTCTTTCAGGATATAAGAAGCCATATCATAAGTATCATTGTCTGCTGTATAAACATCGAGCACAGTCTCCCGATCCTCAGACGGCACAAAGAGAAGCAGCCGGTCCATCTCTTCTGAGGGGAGCGCTTCAGGTATCCGCTCCTCGATTCCGGCCTGCTGAATCCCCACATTGACAATATCGGAAGTATAGGCCGGCAGCGACAGGTCGCAGTATGCCTGAATAAACAGGACAATGATGATAAGCAGCAGGGATCTCCAGTGCTCTGCCGCATATTTGAACAGGTTTTTCATAGTCTGTCTGTCCTTTCTGTCGATTATTCTTTATTAATGTCAGATATATCAATACTTTTTTCTGTCAGACCGTATATTCACAGAGTCTCACGTTCCAGGTTCTCATAGATCTGCATCAGCAGCCTCCGGAAAAGAAGTTTTTCTTCTGTGTTCATCCCCCGAAACATCAGTTCATCCATCTGTTCTGCCACTGCTATCGCCCCGGATACACATGCCTTTCCCTTTTCTGTCAGAGACAGGCGCATCACTCTCTGGTCTGCCTCGTCCTGATGTCTCGTCAGATATCCGTCTTTCTCCATCTTCTGGATCGATGACGTGATGGATGGCGGAGTCACATTCAGATTTGATGCCAGCTCTTTCTGCGACATAGCGTCGTGCCTGTGCAGTGTGAACAGGATGCCTGCCTGACTTCGGTTCATGTCGAATTCTTTATACATGCCTTTTGCTCTGTGCATGACCTTGTGAAATACGATCCCCATCACGCCAAGAGCCGGGATATCTTCCAGTCTGCAGTTCATATCAGACACTTCCTTTCAATTTAAGTTAGTTAATTAACTAATCGATATATTAGTATTAATGCATAAATTAGTCAACACGAACTTGTGTATTTCATGATTTTTTTATACTTTTTTAACAAACACTCTCTTCAATTTCATTAAAAAACTTATCTTAACGCAGATATCCCGGTATTCCGAAAGGATGCCGGGATATCTGTATCCTCATATTGTTCTGTCATATCTGCTTTAAAAAAGAACGGAGGGACGCACTGCTATTTCTTTCGTGAAAAAATATCCCGAAAGACATTTCCTCTGATCTTTCCACCGGCACGCTAACATATTCTCCGGCTCCCCGGCAAAGCATACCGGGAAACAGCGCCACGCCCATCCCCGCAGCTACAAGACAGTGAGCTGCCTCTATACTGCTGCAGTACCTGATTTTTTCCGGATCATGCCGCTCCAGAATCCGTTCCTGAAAAGACGAGACAGACAGCGGCGCATCCAGCGGACTGCACGCGATGACTGTACAGTTTTTCAGATCCTCCGGCGTTACAGACGTCTGATGCGCAAGCGGATGATCTGCCGGGACAAGACATTGTACAGAGTCTTTCTTTATCTCCTGATATTTCACTGTATATTCCGGCGGAAAGTTTTCCCTGTAGTAGAACAGGATATCCAGTTTATTGTCCAGAAACATGTTCAGGATACGTTTGAAATCCATGCATTCAATATCTGTGCGCACATCAGGTCGGCACTGGTGAAACTGTTTCAGTACATGCTGCAGATAAAGCAAAACGAGGGGAGTGCTCACTCCTATGTGCAGAGTCTCGGCAGGACGACTCTCCCGCCTGGCCCGGCTGACCGCGATCTGAGTCTTGAGTACGATCTCTTTGGCATCTCTGTAGAAAGACTCCCCGGCAGGCGTCAGCTCAACATGGCGGGTGGAGCGGATAAAAAGCCGGATCCCCAGTTCATCCTCCAGTGAACGGATCTGTTTTGTCACTGCCGGCTGAGAGATGTGCAGCATCTTCGCTGCTCTGGCAAAGCTGAGATTCTCTGCCACAAGGAGAAAACACTCCAGATTCTCCGTATTCATGTTCTGTTCCTCCTGAACCATATATTTTATAACTCTATTTTATCAATATCATTATATTTATTCAATTTATTAAATTTTTTGCGCAATTAATAACTTTATATTATCAGTTATAACTATTTTTCAATTAACATACTTCCGAATCTCTGTTATACTGACTCTCTGACGCCACTGTAGGAGCGAAACAGGCGCTATACGGCCCGCCCATCCAGGCTTCTGCTCATACAGACGCCGACACTGACATAAGGAGGAACGGCCGGTACACAGACCGGTCAGATCGCATATGGAAAAAATCTGGAACAAAAAATTTATACTTCTGTTTATCACAAACCTGTTGATGATGGCAGCGTTTTATGCAGCAGTGCCCATCATCCCCGTCTACTGCCAGCAGATTGGAATCACAGGCTCCAGGATCGGGATTGTGCTGACCGCCATGTCGCTGACGACTGTCCTTTTCCGCCCCTTTGCCGGATACATTCTGGACAACTTTAACAGATATAAAGTGTATATGCTGTTTCTGGCGCTGTTCTGCCTGCCGTTTTTGGGATTTATCTTTTTTCCGTTCTTCGGAGCGCTGGTGGCCATCCGCCTCTACATGGGCGTCGTCTACTCGGTATGCGGCTCTGCAACGATGACGCTGGCAGGCGATATTCTCCCTCCGAAGAAAGTCGGAAAAGGCGTCAACCGTTTCGCGCTTACGATCTCTCTTGGCATGGCAGCCGGACCTTTCATCGGCATCCAGGTTCAGAATTATTTGAGCAGTACAGCGTCATTTTTCGTTCTGTTCCTCATGTCCGTCATCGCTTTGATCTGTGTCTCTTTCTGCCGGATCAGTTACCCCCGGACAGAGCGGAAAAAATTTGTCATGGCCGACGCGTTCTATAAGCCTGCGCTCCCGTTCATGCTCAATATGATCTTTATCATGATTCCTTTCGGCGCAGTGATCGCATATTCTTCCATCCTCGCTCAGGAGAATGGACACTCGGCTGTGATCCCGTTTTTCTATATTTTTCTTGTTGCAGGAATGCTGATCTCAAAGTTCTCAACGCAGAAAATGATCGATGCGGGACATCACGCTATACTTGTTGTATTCAGCCTTGTCGTTCTGTTCTTTACGATGGGAAGTTATCTGTTCCTTAAGACGTGGGTTCATCTGCTGGCGGCAGGATTCTTTCTTGGCGTCGGATACGGCATCCTTCAGCCACTGTTCCAGTCGTTTGTGACCGGTACAACACCCGCGCCAAAAAGGGGTGCGGCAAATGCTACTTATCTGCTCTCCTATGACATCGGGATTGGGATCGGTTCTCTGCTGATGGGAATATTCCAGGAAAGTATCGGACTTTCGGCCGGATTTTCCGTGACTGCTTTCGCGTACATTATAGCTGGTCTGATCTATGCTCTCTTCGTAGACCGTTATTACGGAAAACTCGTTCTGAGACTGAGAACACAGGACTCTTTATAATGAGGAAAGGACAGCAGGCAGTACGCGAAATGGGCTGTCACTTCAGGATAAAGTGATTTCTGTCAAAAGACAGTATTCCCTCATCCCTCATCCGGCACAGTTCTGCGGACATGGCGCTGCGGTCCACGGAGAGGAAGTCCGCGAGCTGCTGCCGGTTAAAGGGGATATCAAATACCGGACTTCCGGCTCTTAGGGACTGTTCCGACAGATAGGACAGCAGCTTTTCCCTCGTCGTCCTCCTGGACATATGCTCCAGCTTCTGCGTAAGTATTTTATTCTTCTGTGCGAGCACGGTGAGCAGATTACGGATCAGCCGTCCGTGGAACTGACAGGCCGACGGGCACATGGTAAGGATCCGCTTCACATCCAGGAAAAGCACCTTGCACGGCTTTACGGCAACAGCATCATTCAGCATTTCATCGCTCCCGAGACAGGCATACACTTCGCCGAATATTTCTCCTTCCGAGATCTCGCTGAGAATACTCAGATTGCCCCAGTAATCCTCTTTCTGGATATGGACGCTCCCCTCCAGCAGCAGCGCTACGCTGTCGATGCGCTCTCCCCTGCCAAAAACACACTCTCCCTTATGATAACTCCGTGTGACTGCGGACAGACAGTCCAGCATGGACGTAAGCTCCTCCTCACTGATCCCCTGAAACAGCTTGGAATTTTTTAATAGTGATAAATATTTTTTCATAATCGCCTTTCTGTTGTATTTACAACTGTCTTGTTTTAAACATCGTATTATACTCAACATGCAAAGTCAAGCAATGCAGCACAGAAATCAATCACAGTGCCGGTGTGCAGAAAAAAGAATTGCCGGCGCTAACAGGAGGTTATGCAAATGTCAGATAAAATGTTTTGTTTTCAATGTGAACAGACTGCAGGATGTACCGGATGCACCGGAAAGTCCGGAGTCTGTGGAAAAACCGCGGACGTCGCCGGACTTCAGGATGAACTTACGGGCGCTCTGATCGGTCTTGCCCGCGCAGCCAGAGGGAATACTCCCTCCCCGTCTACTCACCATGTAATGATCGAGGGACTGTTCACAACAGTCACGAACGTAAACTTTAATGAAGAGACGATGCAGCAGCAGATCAAAAATGCGGCAAAAGAGAAAGAGGCCCTTATTTCCGGATGCGGCGGAGACCCACAGTCCTGCGGCAGAACAGAAGATTATGATATGGAACTGCTCTGGAATGCAGACGAGGACATCCGCTCTTTAAAATCCCTCATCCTGTTCGGTCTCAGGGGAATGGCGGCATATGCGTACCACGCAATGGTACTTGGCTATTCTGACGAGGATGTCAATGCTTTCTTCTATGAAGGACTGTTCGCCATCGGCGAAGATCTGAACATGGAGCAGCTTCTCCCTGTCGTAATGAAAGTGGGCGAGATCAATCTGAAATGTATGGCGCTTCTGGATCGGGCAAACACTGAAGCCTACGGGGATCCTGTGCCCGTCACCGTGCCGCTTACAGTTGAAAAGGGGCCGTTTATCGTGATCAGCGGACATGACCTGAAGGACCTGCAGCTTCTTCTGGAGCAGACAGAAGGAAAAGGGATCAACATCTATACGAACGGCGAAATGCTTCCCGCACACGCATATCCAAAGCTGAAAGCTTATCCGCATCTGAAAGGGAATTTTGGCACCGCATGGCACAATCAGCAGAAAGAGTTCGCAGATATCCCGGCTCCGGTTCTGTTTACGACCAACTGTCTGATGCCTCCGAAAGCCAGCTACGCAGACCGTGTATTCACAACGGAAGTCGTCTCCTACCCGGGGCTCGTCCACATCGGAGAAGATAAAGATTTCACGCCTGTTATAGAAAAAGCTCTGGAACTGGGAGGTTATCCGGAAGATCAGGAATTCACCGGGCTCAACGGCGGAAAGACTGTAACCACAGGATTTGCGCGCAATACCGTATTATCTGCCGCAGGTACGATCGTAAACGCGGTAAAAGACGGCGCCTTAAAGCACATCTTCCTTGTCGGCGGATGCGACGGCGCACGTAAAGGCCGCAGCTATTATACGGATTTTGTAAAGCAGACGCCGTCTGATACGGCAGTACTCACCCTCGCCTGCGGGAAATACCGGTTCAACGACCTTGACCTTGGAGCCATCGGAGGACTTCCCCGGATCATGGACATGGGACAGTGCAACGACGCATACAGTGCGATCCGGGCCGCCCTTGCTCTGGCGGACGCGTTCGACTGCGGCGTCAATGATCTGCCGCTGACTCTCGTGCTGTCATGGTATGAACAGAAAGCTGTCTGCATCCTGCTGACACTCCTGCACCTGGGTATCCGGAACATTTACCTTGGGCCCACGCTGCCGGCATTCCTGTCGCCCGGCGTGCTGGATTTCCTTGTAAAGAATTACGGGATCCGCCCGACTACAACACCAGAGCAGGATCTGAAAGAGATACTCGGATAATATCACTTTAAAAAGGGGCTTTGCGGCCCCTTTTTTTCATATTTCTTTGCCAATATTCGCCGTTCTTTTACTCTTCTTTCCACAATCGCTGCATGATTTCCGGAAAGTCGATCTCAAGCCGTCCGTCATAGATCCGCACAGGCACTTTTTCACGGAACGTATACATCGAGATCTCCGGCGCATCCTCGCCTTCAAACCAGTAGCATACGATCTTTTCTCTCTTCTGATCCACGATCCAGTATTCCCTCACGCCTGCATCCATATACTTCTGCATCTTGATCCCGTAGTCTCTCTTCCGGCTGGAATCCGAGACGATCTCAATGCAGAAATCCGGCGCCCCGTAGATTCCTTTCCGCGTGATCCTTTCCTCTTTGCAGATCAGAGCAATATCCGGCTGCACGATCGTTCTGTCATCGCAGTCAATCTGTACATCCAGAGGCGACGGGAGCACACGGCAGGGGCCTTGTTTTTCCCGGACAAAAAGCTTTATCTCAAACAGCAGCTCCGTGACCAGCTCCTGATGTGTAAAAGCAGGAGCTTCAAGAAAAATAAGCACTCCGTCGATCAGCTCTGCCCGGACGTCTTCGGGCAGCTTCCTGTAATCGTCTATCGTGTATTCCCCCTGCCGCTTTGTAAGGTACGGAGCAGCCGCTTCTCTGACAGAATCCGGCAGATTTCGATATGCCTCATCACCGGCTTTCGCCCATAAACTGTCTGTCCGGTCATAAGCTGTATCATAGATGCTTCTGCCGGAATCAGGTTCCGGGTTTCCGATGCCGACAACGCCATACAAGACATCCTCAAGAGCACGAAGAGTATCATATCGCGGAGAACGCGTCTCTCCGCTTAAGATCTTATTGATCGTTCCCACCGGAACCCCGGACAGCCGGGAGAGCTGTTCTGTCGTAAGTCCCAGTTCTTTCTTGCGTTGATTCAGGTTCTCATAGAGCATAAGATAACCTCCCTTCTATCTTATGCTTATAATATATCCGTTTTTGATAATTGTCAACCGTTTTACCCGTTTTCGGTTTAACGCAAAGTGTATCTGAATTGTTGGCATCGGTGTACAAGCGGCAAGCCGATAAATGATAACTATTTATTCTGCTATTACTTAGCACGCCATAGCCTTGCTTCTTCAAGAAAGGTATCTATTAACTTTCTTTTCCTTTCTGTATAGCACTTACGATTCGATGGAAATTGAATGGCTAATCTCTGCTTGCACTCATCATACAGCAATGCTTTTTCGGGGAAAGCGTTTAAATAATCGCGGAAATTGATGTAGTTATTCCATTCGCTTCCGCTCCATCTGACAACATGAATATGGTGTGTTCGCAAATCTTCTTCAAAATTGCCCTTTACAAATAAGATTTGTCCTGACACAGCTTCACCACGAAAAACGAATCCGTTTCCCCTTAATGCTTTAATATACGGCTGAATATCATTCAATTCACGAACTCCTACAACAATATCAATAATCGGTTTTGCATGGATTGAGGAAACAGCCGTACTGCCAATATGCTGAATATCAATGGCAGTATCGCCTAAGAGTTCCTTTAATTCTTTAATCGTGTTTTCTGCTTCATAAATCCATTCATCTTGATGAACCGTCAATCGCACAGTGCCTCTTTTTAATCCTATCATCCTATCATCCCAGCTCCCAAATTCCAATTGAACAAAATCGCTGCGCGATGGCCTACGGAGGCTGTGGTGTAGCGATGTTTTCTTTCTTATGATAAAAACAGTGGAAAGCAAGTCCTAAAAGTAGTATTGTTAAGTCACCACAACAAAACAAT
>CALWAR010000105.1 GCA_944375765.1 uncultured Mediterraneibacter sp.
TTTTTCCGTGTGATTTAAGATTTCGGATTTGTTCGTGGAGCGATCGTCTTCCCTCGACATCAAGTCCTGCAGTCGGCTCATCGAGAAAAATAACATCGGGATTGCCGATAAGCGCAAGGGCAAGATGCAGCCGTCTTTTCTGACCTGTGGATAATCCAATGTACTGCTTCTTTTCAATTTCTTTGATACCGAGACGGTTAAGCATGGCATAATCAATTTTTGTTTTATTCCATTTTGCAAACAGCTTTACAGCCTCCATTGGCTTAATATGGGCTGGTAAAGAGGATGACTGTAGCTGAATACCCATTTTCCCGTTTACAGTAATCACGCCACTGTCATATTTTCTTAAGCCTTCGATACATTCAAGCGTTGTCGTTTTCCCTGCCCCGTTTACGCCGAGCAGAGCGAATATTTCTCCTTTTTCAATTTGAAAATCAAGTCCTTTGAGAACCATATGGCTGCCGTAACTTTTCTTTAATTCACGAACCTGTATTGCGCCATTCACGGTTTCACCTCCTCAAAGGGATCTGTTCCAAGTCTTGAAAAATAGACTTGCAAAGCCGGTTCTACATAATCGTTGACAATTTTCTGCCTTTCTTCCCAGGCGTTTGTAGCGGTATCAATGTTACCGACCTCCATCAATTTCGGAAGCATACTCATATCGCCATTTGTAAACTCCATAATCAGGCCCCAATATTCTTTTACAACCTGTTGGCATTTTTCGCTTTCAGGCGGTACGTTTTCTTTCTGAAGCTGTACGATTTCATCACTCAGGCGGTTAAATCTGCCCATAAACTCTAAGCCGCTTTCCTTATCAAATTTACTGCGTATATGGTCGAGCGTATCATCATCGAAACGCTTAATAAGAGGATAAAAGTCATTCTTCATTTGCAGATTGACAATAATATCTGCATACTTCTTAAAGTTGACCGTCTGCATTTGTAAAACTTCTGCTTTTAACTGTTCTATTGCCGACAAAGAAGCCTGAAGCTGTTCTATTTTCTGACGTATATCATCTGCCTGCTCTGTAAGAGCATTTGCAACATCAGCCGGTGTCTCCAGAGAGATCAGTCGCTGTTTTATGTCGTCCAGAGAAAACCCCAGTGATTTCAAAGAGATAATCTGATGAAGCCTGACCAGATCTTTATCTGTATAAAGCCTGCGTCCGCCTTCGCTTTCTGCCGATGGGGAAAGCAGTCCTTCTTTATCGTAGTATTGCAGAGTACGGACGGTAACTCCCATTTTCTTTGCTACTTCTCCAACTGTCATAAATCCCTGTGGAATTGCTCTGTATTTCGCCATATTTATTTACCTCCTGATGTCTATTATAAATCATTACGCAGCGTCACAAGCAAGACCTTTTTAAAAAATTTCAGGCGGCGACTGTGAAGAAAGGTTAGATGAACTTTAACCCTGAGATATAGCGTTAATCAGCCAGACGGACTTGTCTGAGCACTGCGAGTTGTCCGTCTGGCTGATTGTTTTTAGCTATATTTCAGGGTTATTAGTTTATCTTCCTTTTGTAACCGGAGCCGGAAGCATTACAATCCCGGCTGATCTGAATACGTGAGTCAATCCACTGTATCCGATTGATTTTCGGACGCTTTACCGAAGAACTTCCTCTCCGCCAAACACAAATTTAGATTCCGGCGTCCACCGCTGCTCTTTCGATCGCCAGTCCTTTTGTGTACCTCTCCATGAACTTCTCATATCCTTCCACATCTTCCGGCGCCGGATCCATTCCCGAACCTTTCGCATTGTGGAATACTTTGTTGTTCAGATAATCTGTCAGGCTCTCGCCGTCTTCCCTGCAGACAAGGTAATCTGCCAGCAGTGCGATTCCCCATGCGCCGCCTTCTCCTGCAGTTTCCATAACATATACCGGAGTATCGATCGCTCCGGCAAGGATTCTCTGTCCGACGCCTTTTGTCTTGAACAGGCCGCCATGTCCCATCATGCGGTCAAGTTTCACATTCTCTTTCTTGAGCAGGATATCCATGCCTGTCTTCAGAGCGCCAAGAGATGTGTAGAGATTCACTCTCATAAAGTTTGCCAGGTTGAATTTGCTTTCAGGGGAGCGCACGAAAAGGGGACGTCCCTCGTCAAATCCTGTGATATGCTCGCCTGAGAAATAGTTGTATGCAAGCAGACCGCCGCAGTCAGCATCGCCCTCAAGTGCTTTATTGTAAAGGGTTCCGAACAGCTTGTTCATATCCACATCGATGCCGAAGCTTTCTGCAAATTCTTTGAACAGTCCCACCCATGCGTTCAAGTCGGATGTACAGTTGTTGCAGTGGACCATTGCCACCAGATCTCCGGCCGGGGTTGTCACAAGGTCGATCTCCTCGTACGGTTTTGTCAGGTCTTTCTCAAGGACTGCCATGGCAAATACACTTGTTCCGGCAGATACATTTCCTGTTCTTACAGCAACGCTGTTTGTGGCTGTCATTCCGGTTCCTGCGTCTCCCTCAGGCGGACACATCGGGATACCGGACGCAAGATTTCCTGCAGGATCAAGGAGTTTCGCACCCTCTTCTGTCAGACTTCCTGCATCCTCTCCTGCAAGGAGTACTTTCGGGAGAAGTTCGCGGATCTTCCACGGGAATCCCTTGTCTGCCACCAGCTCGTCAAACTGATCCAGCATCCTGCTGTCGTAATCTTTTGCCTCGATATTGATCGGGAACATACCTGCCGCATCGCCGCTTCCGATCACTTTCTGTCCGGTCAGACGCCAGTGGATGTATCCGGCAAGCGTGGTAAAGAAACGGACTTTGCCGACATGTTCTTCTCCGTTTAAGATTGCCTGATACAGATGAGCGATGCTCCAGCGCTGCGGGATATGATATTTGAAAAGCTCGGACAGCTTTTCCGACGCCTCTCCTGTGATCGTATTTCTCCATGTGCGGAACGGCACAAGAAGCTCATCGTTCTCATCAAACGCCAGATAACCATGCATCATCGCGCTGACTCCGGCCGCCGCCAGATTGGTAATAGTGACTCCGTATTCCTCCTGAACATTTTTCACAAGATCCTGATAGCTGCCCTGAAGTCCTTTCCACACTTCATCGATGTCATACGTCCAGATGTGGTCCACATACTGATTCTCCCAGTCATAGCTACCGGAAGCGACAGGTGATTTGTCCACATCAATGAGCACTGCCTTGATCCTTGTTGATCCCAGCTCGATTCCGAGCACCGCCTGTCCGGCGCTTATCATCTCTCTGATCTCTTCTTTGCTTCGCATTTGCGCACTCCTCCTTTTGATGTAATATGTATTGTATATGTATTTTTGTACAGCAATCAGCAGGCGCACTTTCACGCGCCTGCTGACCTGTATCCTACAGCATTGTCTTACGCAGTTCTTCTCCGCTCTTCGCACTTAAATATGCGGGCGCGATATCAAAAACTGTCCTGCATCCGCTCTGGCCTTCCTGTGATAACCGGTATGCCGCACGGGCATAGGCGATCAGGACCGAAGATGTAAACTCCGGATTAGAATCCAGCTTCAGGCTGTATTCGATCAGATGGCTGTTCTCACCGTTCCATCCGGTCTTTCCGCTCCTTAAAACGAATCCGCCGTGAGGGATGCCGCTGTGGTCTCTCTTTAACTCTTCTTCACTGATAAAATGTACGGTCGTATCATAATCCGAGAAGTAGTTCGGCATGGTCTTGATCTCTTCCTCGACTTTCGCTGCATCTGCTCCTTCTTCGAGGACAACGAAGCACTCTCTCGTATGTTTCTGCCTTGTCGTAAGATCAGGATTTTCTCCATTTCTGACAGCCTCAAGGGCCGCGTCTACAGGGATCGTATACTGTTTCGCATCTTTTACTCCCTCGATCCTGCGGACAGCGTCGGAATGTCCCTGGCTCACGCCCTTGCCCCAGAATGTATAATCTTTGCCGTCCGGAAGAATGGCGTTTGCATACAGTCTGTTGAGCGAAAACATCCCCGGATCCCAGCCCACAGAAATGATACCGATCTTACCTGCTTCTTTCGCGGCTGCATCCACATTTGCATAATGCTCCGGGATCTTTGCATGGGTGTCAAAGCTGTCAATAACGTTGAACATACGCGCATATTCCGGCGTCTGCTTTGGAAGATCTGTCGCGCTGCCGCCACAGAGGATCATAACGTCAATTTTATCTTTCCATTCTCCGGCATCATCTGCTCTGCACACCGGCACGCCCTCTGTCAATATTGCTACACCGGCAGGGTTCCTGCGGGTAAATACTGCTGCAAGCTCCATATCCGGATTCTGTTTTATGGCACACTCGATACCTCGTCCAAGATTACCATAGCCTGAAATACCTATTCTGATACTCATTTACCTGCTCCTTTTCTGTTGTTTTTATTTTAATACTCTGCTGTTATTATACAGGTGCGGGGGCAAGTTTTCAATGAATACATGCCTATTTTCTGTATGCGATATCGTTCCATCTCAGTTCATTTTTGAGATTTCGGATCGTCGTATCTTTATCAATATAAACCGCCTCGATACCCATGGCTGCCGCCCAGCCTCCCATCTGCTCACTTGTCAGGTCATAAGAGAACGCTGTGTGGTGCGCTCCGCCGCAGAGGATCCAGCTTTCAGCACCTGTCTGCAGGTTCGGCTCCGGTGTCCAGAACGCTGTTGCGACCGGAAGTTTCGGCATCGGCTTCTCTGTCTTCTTGCAGTTCACATCATTGATGATCAGGCGGAAACGATCCCCGAGATCGATCAGGGAAGTTGCCACAGCCGGACCTGTCTTTGCCGTGAACACCAGTCTTGCCGGATCTTCTCTGTCACCCATGGAGAGCGGCTGTACTTTAATGCTGATCGGGCTGTCAGAGATCGTCGGGCACACTTCCAGCATGTGAGACTGCAGGATCCCTTCTTTTCCCGGAACCAGATTGTATGTATAGTCTTCCATAAAGGAAGTTCCCTTCGCATCTTTCATGCCCTCTGTCATGATCTTCATAATGCGCACCATAGCCGCTGTCTTCCAGTCGCCCTCTGCTCCAAAGCCGTAGCCCTTCTGCATCAGTCTCTGGATGGCAAGTCCCGGGAGCTGCTTCAGGCTTCCAAGGTCGCCGAAATGTGTAACGATGGCCTGATAGTTTTTCTCCTCGAGGAACCGCTCGAATCCGATCTCGATCTGTGCCTGTACGGCCACATGGCGGCGGAACTCTTCCGGATCTCTTCCCTCGAGCAGGATATCATATGTATCATAATATTCATCTGTCAGTGCTTTTACATCACTCTCGGATACAGCCTCTACAGCCTCTGCGATCTCGTTGACCGGATAAGCGTCTACTTCCCAGCCGAATTTGATCTGAGCCTCCACCTTATCTCCGTCTGTGACTGCAACATTTCTCATATTGTCAGCTACTCTCATGACACGCACATGGCTGCTCTCGATCACGCCTACTGCTGTGCGCATCCATGAACCGATCTTCTTCTGTACATCTTCATCAGCCCAGTATCCGACGATCACCTTTCGCTCAATACCCATGCGGGTGAAAATATGACCGTACTCGCGGCCGCCGTGAGCAGACTGGTTCTCGTTCATGAAATCCATGTCAATGGTGTCATATGGGATTTCACGGTTAAACTGTGTATGCAGGTGAAGAAGCGGTTTTCTGTACTCCTGAAGACCGAGGATCCATGATTTTGCCGGTGAGAATGTGTGCATCCAAGTGATGATGCCCGCACATGTCTCATCCATATTTGCCTCGTTAAATGTCTTGCGGATCAGTTCATTTGTGATCAGTGTCGGCTTTAGCACAACTTCATAGGGAAGATTTCCGGATTCATTGAGCTTCTCCACGATGATCCTTGAGTGCTCAGCCACATGGGCAAGACACTCGTCTCCGTAGAGATCCTGTGAACCTGTGCAGAACCAGAACTTGTACTCTTTTCTTTTTAACATTTTTGTCTCCTCCTTGTTTTGAATATTTTATTTCTCTCCCGGCTGTCCGTAATATGCGTTTGCGCCATGTTTTCTGTAATAATGCTTGTCCTGAAGCTCCTGAGGCGCAGGCTTTACATCCAGATTGATAAACTCACAGCGTGCCGCCATCTTGGCCACTTCCTCTGCCACCACTGCATTATGCACCGCCTCATGTGCGTCTTTGCCCCAGGTAAATACCCCGTGATTCTTGCAGAGTACGGCGGGAACTGCGATATAATCTTTCTGCATCCTCTCGAACTCATCGGCGATCAGCACACCTGTATTCTTCTCATACGCTTCCTCGATCTCTTCTTTCGTAAGATTTCTCACGCAGGGGATCTCACCGTATATATAGTCTGCATGTGTGGTTCCGTAACAGGGGATGTCCCGTCCTGCCTGTGCCCAGCTTGTGGCCCATGGAGAATGGGTGTGTACGACTCCCCCAATCTTCGGAAAACGGTTGTAGAACACGACATGCGTCGGCGTATCCGAGGACGGATTATATCTTCCCTCCACTTTATTGCCGTCAAGGTCAACAACGACCATATCGTCCGGCGTCAGCTTATCGTATTCCACACCGCTCGGCTTGATGACGAACAGTCCGCTCTCACGGTCGATTCCGCTCACATTGCCCCATGTGAATGTTACAAGATTGTATTTGGGCAGAAGCATATTCGCCTCATAGACCTCTTTCTTTAATTGTTCCAGCATAATGATTCTTCTCCTTTTATATCTCATGGATAACCTGCACGGAATTGCGCATGATAAGTTTCGGCGTAAATTCCAAAGTCTCCATTTCTTCATTCTTAAGTATCTTTCCGATGATCTGTTCTGCCGCCGTCCTGCCCAGCTCTTCTACCGGGTTCTCCACCGATGTAAGCGGCACAGGACAGAATTTTGCAAGCCCCGAATTATCAATCCCCACCACGGACAGGTCATTCGGCACACGGCGGCCGGCTTTCTGGAAGATTCCTACAAGCTTGTATGCAGTCTCATCATTGTAACAGACACAGGCAGTACAGCCTTTGAGCCGTTTTATAAACTTCGAACTCTCCTCTTCCATTGTCCTTAATTCTTCCGAATCGATCCAGATGATCTGATCCCCCTTGATCTTTATCTCCTGTTCCATCAGAGCGTCCGTATATCCCGCATACCGCAGGTGTCCCTGTCCGTCGTCCGCTTTAAATATCCCGCCGATGCGGGTATGCCCGCACTCTGCAAGATGTTTTGCCGCAAGGTATCCCGCCTTTCGGTCGTCCATGCTGATGTGGGGGATATCCAGCTCTTTGTAATAGCTGTTGACAAACAGCACCGGTATCCCCAGATTTTCAACTTCTCTGTAAAGTTCCATATTCGGGTTTGGCAGGGCGCTCTTTACCGTCTCTGCAATAATTCCGTCCACTGACTGGGTATGGATGAACTCCTTGAGCAGTCTCCTCTCCTTTTCTACCGCATTGTCTGTCATAGCGATCTGCAGAGCGCATCCCTCCTGGGAGAGTACAGATTCGATCCCTCTGATGATAGAGGGAAAAATGTAAGTGTCTACGTAAGTCAGCATAACGGCGATGCGTACCTCTTTACCTGCATATCTTCGCGTATTCACAGTTACATACGTCCCGCTTCCTCTGCGCCCCTCCACGACGCCGTCCTGTGTCAGCTCTTCCATGGCCCGCCGTACCGTCTGGCGGCTCACACCGAAGCGCTCCATCAGGTCATTTTCCGATGGCAGCTTATTTCCCCGGCTTAATGAGCCGTTCTCGATCCCGGACTGCACCCATGCGACGATGCGCTCATATTTTTTCTGCATCCATCAGCCCCCTTTTCCAACCTCCCGTATATTTGTCCACATCGCTATGCACATATGATATAACATAACAACTTTCAATACAATCCACAATATATCCAAATATTTTTAAGTATTTTTGGCAGAAAATAAGAAGTTGTATTGATATTTCAAGCAAAAATCAATACAACTTCTGTTTTATTCTCCTACTCGTTCCTGATCGCAGCCAAAGGACTAAGACGCATCGCCCGGACTGCCGGGAAGTATCCCGCCGCCATTCCGACCAGCACGGCAAACCCCATGGAAGCCAGCATGAGCCAGATCGGAATATAGGAAATATTTCCTTCCGTTCCCCACAGGCTCTCTCCGGGAACAAGAACATTTATAACCGCTGAAATAATGAAACTCAGTATATTTCCTGCAATCCCGCCGATAAGTCCGATAAACGCGGCCTCCAGCAGAAAGAGCTGGCGGATGTTCTTCAGGCTGCATCCGATCACTTTCATGACGCCGATCTCTCTCGTCCGCTCATAGATCGCCATCATCATTGTGTTGGCGATACCGATCGCGGCCACGAGCAGGGATACCGCTCCGATCCCGCCGAGCACCGCCTGCACCATGCCAAGCGTCTTCTTCATGCCATTGATATACTCCACATTCGTCTGCACGTCATATCCGAGGCTCCGGATCGTCTGCGCCAGTTCCTCCACGTGCTCCATATCGTCCGCCTGCATGGAAACAGATGAATAGACGAAACGTCCGTACGGCTTACCGCTCTGTGTCGTCGGCTGTCCGGGGATAGAGCGCCCTCTGAATTCTTTCTGGAGATACTCTTTTAATTTATAGATATCACACAGCACATAATATGAATTCGCGTTGTATGCGTCGGGGCCTCCTGCAATGACACCGCAGGCTCCAAGGACATATTTCTTAGGCGTCTTTACCGTGTTCCCGCCGGCTCCGCCCGCACCGTCCTCCACTGTTCCTGCCGCTCCCATATCCGGTGATTCCTGCGTCTGATAATAACTGTCCTGATCCAGGATCACGAAAATCCTGTCTTTTTCCAGATCGATATCAGGGAGTTCCCCGGTATCCCAGTATCCGCTTCCCGTGCCTTTTTCATAGAAATCGACAAGGACCATATTGCCGAACAGAAGCTCAAGCTCAGGACTGTCCGGATCCGGCAGCCTGCCGCCCGGTTCAAGCTCCAGGTTCATGCGCTCCATCGCCTCCGCCGTTGTGCCGTACAGTTGAAAATTTCCCTCGTATTTCCCCTTCAGCGCGATCGCCGAAACGGTGAGTACCGGATCTGCACTCTTTACATATTCCAGTGTTTTAAATTCCTCGATCGTCTCGTCTGTGATATATTGGGAAGTCTCTTCTTCGCCGCTTGTATTCGTACTGTCGCTGTACACCATGCCATCATCTGACTTGCCCGTAACGGTAAGACCTGTCGTGCCGCCGTCGAGCTCCATCTGCTCATACATGGACTGCTGGAGTCCCAGCCCGAGAGAGATCATGACGACGATGGAGGCAGTCCCGATCACCACGCCGAGGATTGTCAGGAATGCCCGCAGCTTCCGCCGTTTAAGGCTGCCTGCGCTCATCCTCAGTAAATCGCTCCACCTCATCTAACAACTCCTCCTCTTCCGACGACCGGATCTTTTTCTTTCTCCATTTTACCAGGATAACTGCGGTTACAGCCGCGGCAACTACCAGGACTGCAACGGCCGCGGTGATGATGCCCCCGGAGCCTTCGCTCTCCTCAGGCACATCTGTCATCATTTCCATATCCATCGGTTCCATCTCGGCGGTGACTGTCATGGTGAACGGCTGTTCAACCGTGTATTCCTTTCCCGAGTCATCCTCATAGGTCAGAACAAGTCTGCAGTTGGACTCATCGTAAGATTCTGCGATGGCCGTCACAATCCCGTCGATCGTTCCTGTAGCTCCGGACTCCAGATTGCCGATAAACTGCTCCTCACCCTCGATAGCGTCTCCCTCAAATCTGGCTTTCACGTTGTACATCTTCACACGTCCCAGATTATACAGACTACAGGTGACATTTGCCTCCTCATAGACCGCGACTGTATCCGGCATGATCTGCATTTCGCTGAATTCAAACCTTGCCTCCTGCGTGATCGGGATCGCAAGGCTGGACTCGCCCTCGAACTGGTTCGCATTTCCGTCTTCATACTTCATCGACATGGTGATGCTGTACGGCTTCTGTATAAGATCCGCACGGCTGTTCAGATCGATGGAAATGTCCTTTGTTCCGTCCGCCGGTATCCTGTCCAGATAGATGGAACTGGAACCTGACACCGGCAGGAACGCCGGGGCTTCCGCCGCTTCTTCCGTCCCGGAAGCCGGAGCCTGCAGGTCAAAAAGCATATTTGTGACTGCCGTATTCTTCGACGTATTCTTCAGGTGAATGACGAGCTTGAAATTACTGCCCGCCTTTACCGTACCCGGATCTGTGTCAAAGCCTGTGACGATCACACGGGGGACAGATCCGTCGCCCGAACCGGAAACACTGCCGTCTGCAGATATGGCGTCGCTGTTGTACACGCCTGCATCATACCCGCCGGACAAAACATCGCTGTATCCTGCTCCGGGGGAGTTTCCCGCATCTGTTGTATCGCTGACTGCACTCTGACTGCTTTCTGTTGTGTTCTGTCCTTTGGACGTCCCGGAGGATGTCGTATTTCCCGTTGTCTTATCACTGCTTCCGGCAGTGTTTTCTGCTTTCTTCGCCTCCGTCTTCACGAAGACATACCTGTCTGCCTCGTACTGATTCTCGCCATCGTTATAAGTAAGCCTGAATGTCAGCTTATACGATTTTCCTGTCACGTCGCTTCTTACAGTCAGTTTTTCATCACCGCTGCCCCACTGCGCCGTTGTCCGGGAGCCGGCTGCGATCGTCCCCAGGCTCTGCTCATAGTTCAGTTTCTCCATATCAAAGGGCCACTCGTCCGCACTGTTTATCACAGGAGTGATCGTCACGTCCTGAGCCCCTGTATTTCCTTTGTTCAGTACATTGATCTTAAGCTCCGCCTTGCTTCCCGCCTTATAGACAGGCGTCTTCTGGTCGTCCCCAACACTCAGCGTGATCTGATTTAATGTCTTTGTTTCTTTTGTTTCTTTTGTTTCCTGTGTTTCCTCTCCCTGTGCGCGGGCGCCCGCCGGCATAAGCATACATATTGTAAATATCATGCACAGCAGCAGCGCTCCCACTCTGTTCCATCGTTTCATGCTCTCTCTCCTCCATCGCTTGTTTCAGTTGTGTTTACATCGATCTTTACGATCCTGCCGTCAATGATGTGGAATACTCTGTCCGCATATTCGGCCAGATGATCGTCATGCGTCACCATCACGAGCGTCCTCCCCTGTTCCCGGACGACTTCTCTCATCAGGCGCATCACGTCTTCTGATGTACGGGAATCCAGATTCCCTGTGGGTTCGTCGGCAAAAATAATGTCAGGATCCGATACAAGTGCTCTGGCAACGCCCACTCTCTGCTGCTGACCGCCCGACATCTGATTCGGCATATGCTTTTTGTGCCGGTCCAGGCCGACTATCGTCAGCAGCCGGTTCGCTTTTTTAAGCCGTTCCCTTGGCGCTTCGCCCCGGAACATGAGCGGCAGGGCGACATTCTCCAGTGCATTCATCGTTCCGATCAGATGGAAAGACTGAAAGATGAAACCGACATTTTCCCTGCGGAAACGCACGAGTTCATCTTCTCGCATCTTCTCGATATGGCTCCCGTTTATGACAACTTCACCCTTTGTAGGCCGCTCAAGTCCGGCCAGCATATTCAGAAGTGTTGATTTCCCGGAGCCGCTCGTGCCGACGATCGCACAGAACTCTCCCTTATGTATCTCAAAACTTACGCCGTCCAGCGCCCGGACGACGGAGTCTCCCACACGGTAGAGTTTGTAAAGATTTTTTACAGTGATCGCTTCTATCGTGTTCTCCCCCTCTCCTTGGCATAGTTTCTTTTAATTTTAAAGGATGAATTGGAATATTTTGAATGAATATTATGAAGTTTTTCTTAATATGAATGCAGCCCGCACGAATGCGGGCCGGATCTGACTTATTTGTTGATTATTAATGCTATTCAACAATTGATTCACATAATCAAATTGTTCTTCATCAATGCCTATTAACATGCCATAATAGTTTGACGGATTTGCTTTATAATTTGCTATAACTTCTTCAGCAGATACATAAGGTGTCCTTTCTTTTTTGTCGCATAGAAAAAGGACGCATCTGCATTCAGACACGTCCAGTAATTGGTTACGATATTTTTATCTTTCTTTTTCCAAATAAATTATCTTTTCTTTGATCTCCTCCGGTAAATGCTCTCGTTTTTCTTTCCTGTTCCACAGGATAATCTGCCGGATTCTTTCTTCCGTATCGGCAAATCCGCTTTTCCGAATTGTTTTAGCTATATGCTCTTTCATCTCCTGTCCACGTTCCAGGGCATCCTGAATGATCCTGTACAGATATTCTGGCTTTCTTAAGTCTTCGAGGTCATCAAAAATCGCATTTGCCGCTACTGGTGCATTTCTCATATAAGCGGCATTATCTTTGAACAGATCACTTTCAATGTACATGCCCTGCGCTTCTATAAACATTGAGCAGAACGTAACAATCGTGCGTGTGTTACCCTCCCGGAAAGGATGTACTTTACACAACTCTGCCATAAAATCACTGAATGTTACAACAACATCGTCAAAAGAGGCATGTTTCCAGCAAAATCTGTTTGCTCTTTCCAAAATTCTTTCTGCATCTGTTGAGATATCAAAGAAATCTGAATAGACGATCGAGATTTCACCAAGCACCGCTTCAGCTTTTTCAATATTAATCACTCTCGGATTTCCCGCCCATTCATACACATCCTAATGAAGTCCGAAGAGTGTTTGGAAATCGAACCTTTCCAGTGAATCATCTTCTGCAATCTCTGAAAGGCGGAGCAGAGTATAATCCGCCTCCATATTCTTCAATTCTTCTGTATCATGAATGTCTGCCAGATTCTTCAGCACCTCGGAATCCGGATATAAATAAGGATCTTTCATTTCGCTATTCTTTCATCTTGTATTTCCGGTCCAGAGCTTTGCGAACCTCTTCCATAGAAATCTCGCCTTTTTTCTGCTAATTCCATAGTTTCTTGCACTGTATAATATACCACACAACTGTCCACTTATCTATCAGAAAGAATATTCTGTCATTTTCCTACACCTGCTATACCATTCTAAGACTATAGTTCCTTTAGAAGAAATTCGCAACTATTACACATATATAGATTGTTTCGGGAAAATGAGCCAAGAAAGTATCGGAGATTATCTGCTCTTTGCTATTGCATACCGTTGGATTTCTAAGCTCACATATTGTGCCAATCCTAATGGCGATAAAAATGATTACCTATGGGATATTTTAAAAGATTTACATGAAAATGGCATCTGGGATGATCCTGTAAAAAATCCCATTCAACTTGTCTATAACCCTAATATGGACTTTCCTAGCTACAATGACTCTGTTGATGACAAGAAAAAATATCTGGATGCCGGAATAAAAGAGCCCGAGGTTCCGATGACAATTATCCCAACAGTGAAAGACGTACAGTTTTCTGGGGATTTTGACTTTGCCTTATTAGCCCAATCACCAAACTATACACCTGCAAGTGCAGATTTTATTATGGATATTTTTAGAGAGTACATCGAAGAAATTTAAAAAATGTCTTTAAAGGCGCATCTCCGCCCCGGAAATGCGCTTTTCCCCTATTCTTCCCCTGCCAGTATAAAAGCCGTACACTGCTCCAAAGCCTTCCGGTGCAGCTTGTGCATATACCGCAGTTCATAATCCATTTCCATGGCGATCTTCTTCCAGGAATAAAAGCACAGATTTCGAAGCTCCAAAAGCGTCTGATATTCTAGGTTCTCTATGTCCCGGATACCCTATTTCTCGGATCCGTTACACCATTCTAATCCTTGAACAATTCTTCACTCAGTAGTTGTTGTATTTTTTCTCTATATTTTTGAATGGTCTCCACATTTCCCAGGACAATCTCATCAAATAATTTCGTTCCTGCTTTTTTCCTCAAAATCAGTTCTACGGGTTTGGGATTGTTTAACTCATTTCCCTTTAATAATGTTTTCGGTCTTGCTTTTTTAGATTCTGAAAATC
>CALWAR010000106.1 GCA_944375765.1 uncultured Mediterraneibacter sp.
CCATCTGGAAAAGTAAGTCCGGGCAATACGGATCACATCATCCTTTGAACAGATTTCTTTGTTTGTTGCAAGCATCATCGGATGTTCCGTGATCCCATAAACCAGAACCAGATAAATATTCTTTCGGGAGGCAGTGATCTGAACTTTTACGTGAGAAAGATATGCGGTATGTTCTTTTCCCTTATAGAAAACATCCGCTTTTACTTTTCCTTTCCTCCGATTCCGCAGTTCCGTTGCTTTGATCCATTTGTTATGGTAAAGCAGTTTGCGTTTGGATGTCAGACGGATCACATAATCCTGACTGAGATGGTCCAGCATGAAAAAGACCTTATTGTCATCATAACCGCGATCCATGACAAAGGTGGCTTTCCCGAAAAGAGCAGCGGCCTGTTTGATCGCGTCAAACGTGATGGTGTTTACAGATTTACAGTCTTTCTCTGCAGAAGAATGGATCCTGGAAAAAATACTGACAGGATGCTTGCCGGCAGTCAGGGTACAGGCCTCTGTTACATGATATCCTTTTTTATAAACACTTTTCGTTTGTGTGCTTTCCGAACCATCGCGAACGATACCAGGAGCTTCAAACTGTTTTTCATCTGGTTTTACGATATCACTTTCATCAATGAGGACCACTGGTTCAGAGGGAACGAGTCTCTTTACGGTATGGAGATAAGAAGCAGCCGCAGAAGCCGGTGTTCCTTCTGAAAGATGATTGGAAAGGCGTTTTACAGTATTCGCCTTATGTACTGTTTCATGAAGCTGGTCGGAAATATCAGTGAGAAGACAGCTTCTGGATGCCAGAATGCCATAAACCATATCTGCTGTGAACTTCCGGTCTGGTTTCGGAAGTCTGCGGGAGATTTTATTAGTAAAAGTCAAAATTTTTCTTTTCAAACGGTAGGTGATTGATGTAGAATTAGACATAAGGGATCCCCTTTCTTTTTGTTTAGTAAGGTTTTTGGTTGTCAGCTTAATTTTACATCAAAAAGGAACAGGATTCCTTATATTTTGGCCATTTTTTGAAAGTTGTGGATAACAAAACACTGCAGATTTGTCTTAGGGGGATAATTCTGCGGAAACTCAAGAAGGAATCTTCACATTGTATCATCTTTTTTCGTGTGCTATACTGAAAGAAATCAATCAAAGAGCAGGAGACGGATATGAGATTTAATATTACTGATAATGTTATCGTTCGCGCGCTTAATAAGATCTGCGACATGGTCTGCCTTAACGTCCTGTGGCTGATCTGCTGTATACCGGTCGTTACAATAGGAGCATCTACGACGGCTCTGTATACAGTCATGCTAAAGCTCGTGAAAAACGAAGAGGGGTATATTTTGCGGGGATTTTTCAAAGCATTCAGGTCTAATTTCAGACAGAGTACGGTCATATGGCTTATCATACTGGCTCTGGGACTCGTCTGCTGGATCGACTACAGAGTGGCGGGGATGATGCCGGGGACAGCGGGATTTGTCATGAGGAGCATCTTCATTCTTCTGGGGTTCTTCCTGCTGGCGGTCATGATCTATGTGTTTCCCCTGATCGCACGTTATGAGAACAGCATCCGCGCAACGTTTCAAAATGCTATGCTCCTTGCGGTAGGGAGGCTTCCGTACACATTTGTAATGGTGGCGGTCACTGTGGGAGCAGTCATTGCATCTTTGTGGAATACCGTCACACTGATGTTTGCGATCCCGCTCTGGCTGCTCATCGGCGGAGCTCTCGTCGCATGGCTCAATTCCTACATATTGAGGAGAGTGTTCACAATATTTGAAGTCGATGACGCGGATAAGGACAGCACAAAGGAAGAAGGGTAAAAATGAATTTTCTGGAAGAACGCATTGTAAAAGACGGCGTCGTAAAAGAGGGAAACGTACTCAAGGTAGACAGCTTTCTGAACCATCAGATGGATATCGGACTTCTGGATCAGATGGGTGCGGAATTTAAACGCAGATTCGCCGACAGGCCTGTCAATAAGATACTTACGATCGAAGCGTCCGGGATAGGCATCGCATGTATAGCGGCCCGGCATTTTAATGTCCCTGTCGTGTTTGCGAAGAAATCTCAGAGCATCAACCTGGACGGAGATATGTATGTGGCGGAGGTGGAGTCTTTCACGCACAAGTGTATCAATCACGTGATCGTGGCTCAGAAGTTCCTTGGGCCAAAAGACCATGTGCTGATTATAGATGATTTTCTGGCAAACGGATGTGCGCTCCAGGGGCTTATCCAGATCGTGCAGTCGTCAGGCGCCACGGTGGAGGGGATTGGCATAGCTGTCGAAAAGGGGTTCCAGTCCGGCGGCAGGATCATCCGCAATCTCGGCTTCCGGCTCGAGTCGCTTGCGATCGTGGACGGGATGAATGCAGAGACAGGAGAGATCCGGTTCCGGGATCAGGAAAAAGCGGACACAGAAAATACGGTGTGCAGAGAAAAAGACATATGCAGGAGCGCTACACTGGACTGACGGCGCAGGATACCCCCTGAGATACAGCGGCTCATAGCTGGATCCCAGGGGAATTTTTCTGCCTTTAAACTTCTGTATCCGGCAGGGATGACCTCTTGCGGACAGATCCGGGGTGATCACAGGCCAGAAGTAAACTTTGCAACCCCTTGCATATTGTGTTATCCTAATAGAGTGTTAAAATATCGTCTTTTTAAATATAAATAAAGATGAGCGGGAGGGATCACACAGTGAGATTAGATAAATTGCTGGAACGGCTTGAGTATGAAGTCATCCGGGGAAGCGCAGAGACAGAAGTTACAACGCTTGTTAATGATTCGAGAAAAGTAGAGGAGGGATCTGTCTTTGTCTGCATCAGCGGGGCAGTGTCCGACGGACACCGGTTCATCCCGGATGTGGCGGCAAAAGGCGCTGCGGCTCTCGTGGTAGAGCGGGACGTAGAGACGCCCGAGGAGATAACGGTCATCCGTGTGTCAGACACAAGATATGCGCTCGCCCTTATGTCGGCGGCATACTTCGGATATCCGGCTGAGAAACTGAAAGTAATCGGTATTACAGGGACAAAAGGAAAAACAACGACGACGTACATGATCCGGTCTATCCTGGAAAGCGTCGGATATAAAGTAGGGCTGATCGGTACGATCGAGGCGATCGTCGGCGATGAGAGGATACCGGCGGCCAATACAACGCCCGAATCCTTTACGATCCAGCAGTATTTTGCCCGGATGGCGGAGGCGGGATGCGACTGCGTCGTGATGGAAGTCTCTTCCCAGGGGCTCATGCTCCACCGCACGGCGGGTATCCCTTTTGAGATCGGGATATTTACTAATCTGGGGAAAGACCATATCGGTCCGAACGAGCACAAAGACTTTGAAGATTACAAGCGGTGCAAGGGGCTTTTGTTCAAACAGTGCAGGATCGGCATTGCAAATGTGGACGACAGGTATTTTGAGGATGTATTTAAAGAGGCTACATGCCGCATTGAGACGTTCGGATTCTCAGAAAAAGCCGATCTGAGAGCCGAGAACGTGCAGCTTGTGTCCAGACCGGGGTATCTGGGCGTGGCCTACCACGTGTCGGGGCTTCTGGACTTTGACGTGGAGATCGATATCCCGGGTACTTTCAGCGTGTATAATTCTCTGACGGCGATCTCCGTATGCCGGCATTTCAACGTGCCGGAGGAGAAGATCAAAGAGGCTCTCAAAAAGGCGAAAGTAAAAGGACGCATCGAGATGATCAGGGTGTCGGACGATTTCACGCTGATGATCGACTACGCGCACAATGCCATGAGCCTGGAGAGTCTGCTCACTACACTGAAAGAGTATGATCCGAAACGTCTTGTCTGCCTTTTCGGATGCGGAGGAAACCGCTCGAAAGACCGCCGCTATGAGATGGGCGAGACGTCAGGCAGACTGGCGGATCTTACGATCATCACATCGGATAATCCGAGATTCGAGGAGCCGCAGGCGATTATCGACGACATCAAAGTGGGGATCGGCAGAACGTCGGGAAAATATGTGGAGATATGCGACAGAAAAGAAGCGATCAAATATGCCATAGAGCACGGACAGCCGGGCGACGTGATCGTTCTCGCCGGAAAAGGCCATGAGGACTATCAGGAGATAAAAGGTGTGAAGTATCCGATGGACGAGCGCGTGCTGATCGCAGAGGTTCTGGAAGAATTAAAAGAGGGAAAGTGACCGTGTGTTTGCAGATGTGATCATAGATATACAACATGAAAAACTGGATAAGATATTTCAGTACCGCATCCCGGAAGAACTTGAAGATAAGCTGACGCCCGGCATGGAAGTCGTAGTGCCGTTCGGCAGCGGCAACCGGCAGATCAAGGGTTATGTGACCGGAATCTGCGAGACGTGCGATTATGATCTGTCCAAAGTAAAAAATATCATATCCATCTCGGAGCGGGGCGTGGAGATCGAGACGAAGCTGATCGCTCTTGCCGCCTGGATGAAAGAGAATTACGGCGGTACCATGATCCAGGCGTTGAAGACGGTTCTTCCGATCAAACAGAAAGAAAGGGCGAAGGTAAAGAAAAGGATCCGCTTTCTGCTGGATAAAGAGACAGGAGAGCGTCAGCTTAGCTACTATCTGGAAAAGAACCAGAAAGCCCGCGCCCGCCTGATGGCCGCGCTTCTGGATGATCCGGTACTGGAGTACGGGCTCGTGACGAAGAAGCTCAACATCACCCTGCCGGTCATACGCGCCCTGGAGGAGCAGGGAGTGCTTGTGCTGGAGAGCAGGCAGGTGTTCCGCGATCCGGTAAAGAAGACCGGGCGCGCGGAGAAAGAGATTACATTTACGGAAGAACAGAGGCGGATCATCCGGGCATTCAGAAAGGATTATGAGGCAGGCCTGCGGAAGACTTACCTGATACATGGCGTGACAGGCAGCGGGAAGACAGAAGTCTATATGGAGATGATACGGACCGTAGTGGAGCAGGGTAAACAGGCGATCGTACTCATCCCGGAGATTGCGCTTACCTATCAGACGGTGATGCGGTTCTACCGGAAATTCGGCGACCGGGTATCCATTATGAACTCACGGTTGTCCGCCGGAGAACGCTACGACCAGATGATGAGGGCGCGGGAGGGTAAGGTCGATGTGATGATAGGGCCGAGGTCCGCGCTGTTCACGCCGTTTCCTGATCTCGGACTCATCGTCATAGACGAGGAGCACGAGCCTACATATAAGAGCGAGCAGACGCCCCGGTATCACGCGAGGGAGACTGCGATCCGCCGCGCAGAGATGGAGCAGGCCGGGGTTGTGCTCGGGAGCGCCACCCCCTCCATGGAAGCAATGTACAGGGCCAGGCGCGGAGAGTACATACTGTTCGAGATGAAGAACCGCTCCCGGATGCAGCAGATGGCGGAAGTATATACTGTGGATATGCGGGCAGAATTAAAGAGTGGGAACCGTTCGATCTTAAGCCGCAGACTTCAGGAACTGATACAGGACCGGCTGGAAAAGGGAGAGCAGACCATGCTCTTTTTGAACCGGCGCGGATATTCCGGATTTGTTTCATGCAGGGAGTGCGGACATGTGATCAAATGCCCGCACTGCGACGTCTCTCTTTCTGTTCACAGGGACGGGACGATGCGATGCCATTACTGCGGCTATGAACAGCCAAGAGTTACGGCATGCCCTGAGTGCGGCTCACACTATATCGGTGAATTCCGCGCCGGCACTCAGCAGATCGAGGACATTGTAAAGGAAAGTTATCCCGGGGCCCATGTCCTGAGGATGGACACGGATACCACGAGAAGTAAGGACGCACATGAAAAGATTCTTTCTGCGTTTGCAAATGAAGAGGCGGACATTCTTGTAGGAACTCAGATGATCGTAAAGGGGCATGACTTCCCGAATGTAACGCTCGTGGGCGTTCTCGCGGCGGATATGTCGCTCTATACGAGCGATTACCGTTCCGGCGAGCGGACATTTCAGCTCCTTACTCAGGCGGTGGGGAGAGCTGGGCGGGGAGAGCGTCCCGGTAAGGCCGTAATACAGACTTACGATCCCGGACACTATGCTATAGTGACCGCTGCCGCACAGGACTATGGAGCGTTCTATGAGGAGGAGATACGGTATCGGGAGCTGATGGGGTATCCGCCGGCAGAACATCTTCTGGCAGTGTTGGTCTCGGGGGAAGACGAGGCTCTGCTGGAGAAAGGATGCCGTTATCTGAAAGAGTACATTATCCGCCTGGCGTCAAAAGCAGGACACTTAAGGGAAGTCCGGGTGATCGGTCCTGCCAGTCCGGGTATAGATAAGATAAAGGATATTTACCGCAGGGTGATCTATATCAAGACAGAAAGGTATAAGACGCTCGTCGGCATAAAAGACAGGGTAGAGCAGTATATCGACATCAATCCGGGCTTTGACAGGATGAGGATACAGTTTGACTTTAACCCCATGTAACAGATGATAAATGACAGTAAAACGGAAGCGGGATCTGTCACACAGAGAAGAGGAGGAAATTATGGCGATCAGACAGGTAAGAGAGATAGGCGACGACATATTGACAAAGCAGTGTAAAGACGTGTCAAAGATGACTCTGCGCACAAAGATCCTCATAGGGGATATGCTTGAGACGATGTACGAGTACCACGGGGTAGGACTGGCAGCGCCCCAGGTAGGAGTGCTCAAAAGGATCGTGGTGCTCGACGTCGGAGAAGGTCCGATCGTGCTCATTAATCCGGAGATCACAGAGACTTCCGGGGAGCAGACAGGAGAGGAGGGATGCTTAAGCGTCCCGGGGAAATGGGGATATGTGACACGTCCCGATTACGTGAAAGTGCGTGCCCTTAATCAGGAGATGAATCCGGTGGAAATCGAAGGAGAGGGACTGCTGGCAAGAGCGATCTGCCATGAGATAGACCATCTCTCCGGTCAGTTATATGTAGATAAGACCAAAGACGGACTTCACGATGTGAGCTGCGATGACGAAGAAGATGGAGAAGATACGGAGGAGTAGTACATGCGAGTGATATTCATGGGAACCCCGGAGTTTTCGGTAGGAACGATGGAGGAGCTGATTGCGGCAGGGCACGATGTATGCCTCGCTGTAACCCAGCCTGATAAGCCGAAAGGAAGGGGGAAAGAGATGCAGGCCACGCCTGTAAAAGAAAAGGCACAGTTCTACGGGATACCGGTCTTTCAGCCCGGACGGGTGCGCGATCCCGAGTGCGTGGAGGAACTCAGGAAATACCATGCAGACGTCATCGTAGTCGTTGCTTTTGGACAGATCCTGCCGGCGGAGATCCTGGAGCTGACACCCTACGGATGCATCAATGTCCATGCCTCTCTCCTCCCAAAATACCGGGGGGCAGCGCCGATCCAGTGGGCGATCATCGAGGGCGAGACTGTGACCGGGGTCACCACCATGCAGATGGACGAGGGGCTGGATACAGGGGATATGATCATGAAGATGACGGTTCCGGTCGAGGAAGAAGAAACGGGGGAATCCCTGCATGATAAGCTGTCAAAAGCGGGGGCCATGCTCTGTGTGGAGACACTCAAAGCGCTTGAAGACAAGACGGCTGTATTTGAGAAACAGGGCGAGAGCCCGACAGAATATGCCAGGATGCTGACAAAGGAGATGGGGAACATCGACTGGACGCAGCCTGCGATCCGCATAGAGCGTCTTATCCGGGGGTTAGACTCCTGGCCCGGCACATATACGCACTGGCGGGGAAAAGTGATGAAGATATGGAGGGCCAAAGTGTCGGAGGCGGCAGGCGAGGCGGCCGGGACTGTGGCAGAGCCGGGAATGATAGTATCTGTAGGGAAGAATGAATTCACCGTCCGGACCGGGGACGGAGACCTGCGTGTTCTCGAAGTCCAGATGCCGGGCAAGAAAAGGATGGAGACGAGTGCTTTCCTGAGGGGGAATATGATGGAAACAGGCGATCTTCTGTCACGGGAGTGACAGGGAGCCGGGGAGGTGTAACATGTTTTATTATTACTATGACTGGACATATATCCTTGTAGTTATCGGAGCTTTGATCTGCATCGCGGCGTCTGGAAGAGTGAACAGTGTGTTCTCACGCTACTCCCGGGTACAGAGCCGCGCCGGGCTGACAGGACGTGAAGCAGCGGAGCAGATCCTGCACAGAAATGGTATATATGATGTGCAGGTCATACACATTCCGGGGAATCTGACCGATCACTATAATCCGGGTAAGAAGACGCTCGGACTGTCCGATGCGGTATATAACTCAACATCCGTGGCCGCAGTAGGAGTGGCGGCCCACGAGTGCGGCCATGCGGTGCAGCATGCCGTCGGCTATGCGCCGCTCTCCGTCAGGGGAGCGCTGGTTCCGGTGGCAAATATCGGCTCTGCAGCGGCATGGCCTCTGATTATCATCGGTCTGTTCATGAATGGGGAAACGGCGATGATTTTTATCAATCTGGGTATCTTTCTCTTTTCTGCGGCAGTCCTTTTCCAGATCATAACCCTTCCGGTGGAGTTCAATGCATCGGGCAGAGCGGTAAAGGTGCTTGAGACGTCAGGGATGCTCTATCCCGACGAAGTGTCATCCGTAAAGAAAGTGCTCGGCGCAGCGGCGCTCACCTATGTTGCGGGCGCTGCCTCCATGATCCTGCAGCTGCTGCGTCTTATCATCATAGGAGGAAGAAAGAGGAATGGCTAAACCGGTAAATGTGCGGGAGATTGTGCTCGCTGTTCTTATCGAGGTGACGGACAACGGTCAGTACAGCAATATTATCCTCAGAGACGTACTCTCCAAATACCAGTATCTTGAGAAGAGGGAGAGAGCGTTTATCACCCGTGTGGTCGGGGGAACACTCGAGCACCTGATCGAGATAGATTATATCCTGGACCAGTTTTCCAAAGTAAAGGTGAAAAAGATGAAACCGGTCATCCGGGGGATCCTTAGAAGCGCGGTCTATCAGTTGAAATACATGGACAGCGTGCCGGACCGCGCCGTGTGCAGCGAAGCTGTAAAGCTGGCGGCAAGAAAAGGGTTTTCCGGTCTCAGAGGCTACGTAAACGGAGTGCTCCGCAGCATCGCAAGGGGACTTGACAGCCTGCAGTATCCGACAGAAAGGCTGCAGGCGCTCTCTGTGAAGTACTCCTGCCCGGAATGGATCATTAGCATGTGGAGCCGCACCTACAGCATGGATGTGATCGAGACGATGCTGAAGGACTTTCAGGAGGAAAAGAAGACTACGATCCGCTGCTGCCTGCACAAAAATGAGCCGGCAGTACTAAAGGAGAGGCTTGAGCGTGAGGGCGTGTCCGCAGAGTATCATCCGTATCTGCCCTATGCTCTGGAGATAACGGGATACGATCATCTCGAAGATCTGGAGTCTTTTCGCGACGGATCCTTTACAGTCCAGGATATAAGCTCAATGCTGGCGGGCGAACTTGCCGATCCGCCCCGGGGAGCATATGTGATCGACGTCTGCGCGGCTCCCGGCGGAAAGGCCATCCATGTGGCGGAAAAGCTCTTCCTTAAAGGTGAAGATCACGGGTATGTAGAAGCCCGCGATCTGACTGAGAAGAAAGCAGAGCTCATCCGCGACAATATCCGGCGCGTCGGCCTTACAAATATAGACGCCCTCTGCCGGGACGCATCCGTGCCCGACAGATCATCCGAAGAAAAGGCCGACCTGGTGATCGCAGATCTGCCATGTTCCGGGCTGGGCGTCATGGGGAAGAAAGCGGATCTCAGATATCGCGCCTCGCAGGAAGGAACAGAGAGCCTGGTAAAACTGCAAAGAGAGATCCTAAGCTGTGCGCAGGCGTATGTAAAGCCCGGTGGGACGCTCCTCTACAGCACATGCACGGTCAATCCCGCGGAAAATGAAGAGAATGTACGCTGGTTTTTAAGCGAGTATCCCGGGTTTGCTCCTGATAACATCAGAGACCGGCTCTGTCCGCAGCTTGCAGAGTGTGTGACAGAGGAAGGGCTCATCCAGCTCATCCCGGGAGTACACAAAAGCGACGGATTCTTTATCGCACGGCTGATAAAGAAAAGGAGACAGGAAAGATGAAAAAGGATATCCGCTCTTATACATATGATGAACTGAAGACACAGACTGCTCATCTGGGCGAGAAGCCTTTCCGGGCCGGACAGATATACAAGTGGCTCCATGTAAAGCTGGCCGATACGTTTGACGAAATGACGAACCTCTCTCTGGATCTCAGGGAGAGACTTAAAGCTGAGTATGAGATATATCCGGTTGAGCTGGCGGAGCGCCAGATATCAAAGCTTGACGGGACGAACAAATTCCTGTTCCGGCTCGGCGACGGAAATATGGTGGAAAGCGTGCTCATGAAGTACAGACACGGCAATTCTGTGTGTATCTCCTCCCAGGCCGGATGCCGGATGGGATGTGTGTTCTGCGCTTCGACGATCGGCGGCCTCAACAGAAATCTGACCGCCTCGGAGATGCTCAGTCAGATCTATCAGATACAGAAGCTCACAGAGGAGAGAGTATCAAATGTCGTCGTGATGGGGACCGGAGAGCCGCTGGACAATTATGATAATTTTGTAAAGTTCATTCATCTTCTGACGGACGAGCACGGCCTCAACATCAGCCAGAGAAATGTGACGGTATCTACCTGCGGCATCGTCCCCCGGATCCTGGATCTTGCAGAAGAGAAGATGCAGATCACTCTTGCGCTCTCTCTCCACGGCTCGACGCAGGAGAAACGGCGCCGTCTCATGCCTGTAGCGGACAGATACAGACTCGAAGAAGTGCTTTCGGCCTGCGACACTTATTTTGAAAAGACCGGACGGAGAGTGACGTATGAGTACAGCCTGGTCCACGGCGTCAATGACCGGGACGAAGACGCCAGAGAGCTCGTTTCCATCCTGAAACCGCGGAACTGTCATCTGAACCTGATTCCGGTCAATCCGGTAAAAGAACGCCATTTTGTGCGTCCGGACAGGGAAAATGCCCTTAATTTCAAAAATAAACTTGAAAAAAGCGGAATAAATGTTACTATAAGAAGAGAAATGGGCTCTGACATCGACGGAGCCTGTGGACAGCTCAGACGCCGTTATGCGGAAAAAGAGATGCCAGCTGACGAGATTTAAGGAGACAGATATGAGGACATTTTCAATTACCGACGTAGGAATGGTAAGACAAGTGAATCAGGACTATGTCTATACGACAGATAAACACCTTGGCATTCTTCAGAATCTCTTCGTGGTCGCAGACGGGATGGGCGGGCATCAGGCGGGAGATTACGCTTCAAAATATACGGTAGAGGTCCTTAAGAGGGAACTGAAGAAGAGTGAAGGCGAGGACATAGAGAGATGTCTCGTGAAAGCCATCAAGACAGCGAATAAGGAGATTATTAAGGAAGCGTCCCGTGATGAGCATCTGAAAGGAATGGGGACAACGGTAGTGGCGGCGACGATCATGAACCAGATGATGTATTTTGCCAATGTGGGCGACAGTCGTCTGTATCTGATCAATCAGGGGATCCAGCAGCTTACAAAAGACCATTCTCTCGTGGAGGAGATGGTGAGGCTTGGAGGGATCAAACCGGAGGAAGCCAAACACCACCCCGACAAAAATATCATTACGAGAGCCATCGGCGCAAAGGCTGATGTAGACGTGGATTTCTACGAACACCGTCTGAAACGGGGAGACATCATACTGATGTGTACAGACGGTCTGAGCAATATGGTCGAGGACGAAGAACTCTTCCATATCGTCCAGGGTGGAAGAGATATCGTGGAGTCCGGTCAGGCTCTTGTAGAGACTGCGAAAGAAAATGGCGGAACGGACAACATAGGGGTTGTCCTCGTAGAACCGTTTGCAGATGAGGTGAGTGTATTATGATCAAAGAAGGAGTTATTTTAGGGAAAAGGTATGAGATACTGGGGCGCGTCGGGAGCGGCGGCATGGCGGACGTCTATAAGGGCAAGGACCATAAGCTGAACCGGTATGTGGCCATCAAGGTATTAAAGAGCGATTACCGCTCGGACGAAGTCTTTATCAAGAAGTTCTTAAGCGAGGCTCAGGCGGCGGCGGGACTGATGCATCCGAATGGGGTAAATGTCTATGACGTCGGTCAGGACCGGGGACTTTACTACATGGTGATGGAACTTGTCGAGGGGATCACGCTGAAAGACTATATCGAGAAAAAGGGCAGGATATCCCCGAAAGAGGCCGTCAGCATCTCGATCCAGATGGTAACAGGACTCCAGGCAGCTCATAACCAGCATATCATCCACAGAGATATTAAACCGCAGAATATCATCATCTCAAAAGACGGCAAGGTAAAGGTGACAGATTTCGGCATTGCCCGTGCGACTACGTCTACACAGACGATCAGCACGAGCGTGATGGGCTCAGTACACTATACATCCCCGGAACAGGCGAGGGGAGGAGTCGTTGATCAGAAGAGCGATATCTATTCCATCGGTATCACGATGTATGAGATGGTGACGGGACATGTTCCGTTTGACGGGGACTCGACCGTCACGGTGGCGCTTAAGCATCTCCAGGAACAGATCATATCTCCGGCGGACGAAGTAGCCGGTCTTCCGTACAGCCTGGAATGTATTATCATGAAATGTACACAGAAGAATCCGGCGCTCCGTTATCACGACTGTGCATCGCTCCTGACAGACCTGAAGCGTTCGCTTGTCGATCCTGACGGAGATTTTGTCGTCCCCGGAGCAGGAGTGGGAACGGATACCGACCGTACCGTCGTTATGTCGACTGGTGAACTGGAACTCGTGCAGCAGCGCAGATACAACGAGGACGAAGACGGCGACTATGAAAACGACGAGTATGACGACGAGTATGACGATGAAGATGACGACGATGACGACAGATACCAGGACAGAAGAAAGAAGAAAAATGTAAATCCCGACACGAGGAGGATCATGAAGATACTCATGATCGTCGCGGGCGTTGTGGTGGCGCTCCTTATCCTCTTCCTTGCAGGAAACGCCGCAGGCTTCTTCAGCGGACCGGGCCTCGCCCAGGAAGAGGAAGAGACTGTGCGGGTACCGGATCTGAGGGGGATGACGGAAGAAGAGGCGAGAAGGGAACTTGAAGATTCGGAGCTGGGACTTGATGTGGAGAGCGAGCGTCAGCCGTCCAATCAGTATGGGGAAGGCGAGATTATGAGCCAGGATCCTGCTCCGGCGGATGAAGTGGCGCCCCATTCTACAATAACTGTTGTCATCAGCAGCGGTGAAGAGGCACAAATGGTACAGGTGCCCAATGTGGTCGACAGATCGGAATCTGACGCCGAAAAATCGCTCCAGTCCGCAGGCCTTACGGTCGTGCATGGGGAAGCCCAGTACAGCGACGATATCGCAGAGGGGAATGTCATTTCCAGCAATCCCCCGGCGGGAACAGAGGTTGAAGAGGGAAGCGAAGTGACCATCATAGTGAGCCTGGGCGAAGCGCCGGCCACTGTGCCGGGCCTGACGGGAAAATCAGCTTCAGCGGCAGAATCCGCTCTTGCGGACGCAGGCTTAAATGGAAGTTTCAGTGAGGAATACAGCGACGATGTGCCGGAAGGTAATGTCATCAGCCAGAGCATTGAGGCAGGGACGAAAGTCGATAAAGGGACGACTGTGGAATATGTGGTCAGCCTCGGGCCGGAGACGACCTATGTGACTGTGCCGGGACTTGGCGGATACACAGAAAATCAGGCGATAAGGCGTCTCGAGCAATACGGGCTCACTGTCGGGAGGATAGACTATGCTTACAGCGATACAGTCGGTTCAGGCTATGTCATCAGCCAGACGGCAAGCCCCGGAAGTTCTGTAGAGGAGGGCACGACGGTCGGCTTCACGGTGAGTCAGGGATCGCAGCCTCAGCAGCCCCAGCAGCCGACAACCCCTGACGGGAATACGGGCGGAGACGCTCAGGAGGAAACTGACGAAAGTACGGAACCGTCTGCAGACTGACCGGTCAGGAAAGCTTTGACATATGCAGGGAAAAATCGTAAAAGGAATTGCCGGATTCTACTACGTTCATGTAGCAGGATCCGGTGTTTATGAGTGTAAGGCAAAAGGGATCTTCCGAAAGGACGGGATAAAGCCTCTCGTGGGCGATGACGTCAGTATAGAGATACTTGATGAGAAAGACATGGAAGGAAATATCCTGGATATCTTTCCGAGAAAAAATGAACTGGTTCGGCCGGCTGTGGCAAATATCGATCAGGCGCTGGTCGTGTTTGCGGTGGCGAAGCCGAAACCTCATCTGAATCTGCTGGACCGCTTCCTCGTCATGATGGAAAGCAAGGATATCCCGACTGCTCTCTGCTTTAACAAGACGGATATAGGGGAAAGTCCGGACATGGGAGAACTTCGGGAGATCTATGCCGGATGCGGCTGCCCTCTCATCTTTACAAGCGCCAGAGCAGAGAAGAACATTGAAGAGCTTAAAATGCTGCTCGGTGGGAAGACGACTGCGATCGCGGGACCGTCCGGCGTCGGCAAATCCTCTCTTATCAACCTCCTCCAGTCAGACGTCAGGATGGAGACAGGGAGCATCAGCCGCAGGATCGGAAGAGGGAAACATACGACGAGGCATTCGGAACTGATCGTTATAGGCGAGGATTCATATATCATGGATACGCCGGGGTTCAGTTCTCTTTATCTCAACGAGATCGAAGCAGAGGATCTGAAGCGCTGTTTTCCCGAATTCAGGGAATGTGAAGGACAATGCCGGTTCAACGGCTGCGACCATGTCCATGAACCGGACTGCGCAGTGAAACAGGCAGTGGGAGCCGGGCGGATCCACAGAAAGAGATACGAAGATTATCTTGGCATGTACCAGGAAATCAGAGAAAGGAAAAGGTATTAGACAATGAAAAATATTCTGGCGCCGTCCATACTGTCGGCCGATTTTAAAGCACTGGGAGATCAGATAAAAAAGACAGAAGAAGCAGGAGCTCAGTACATCCATTTCGATGTGATGGACGGGATGTTTGTGCCGAGCATCTCTTTTGGGATGCCGGTGCTCTCTTCGATAAAAGGACTGACAGATCAGACACTGGACGTACATCTCATGGTGACGGAGCCGGTCCGCTATGTAAGAGGATTCGCAAAATGCGGGGCGGATATCATCACTGTTCATCTGGAGGCGTGCAGGGATCCGGGCCAGACTCTCAGAGAAATACACGACTGTGGTGTGCGCGCGGGGATATCTGTGAAGCCCGGTACTCCGGTGGAGAATCTGATCCCCTATCTGGATGAGGCGGATATGTTTCTTATCATGAGCGTTGAGCCCGGTTTCGGCGGTCAGGAATTTATCCCGGAGTCGTTTAAGCGTATCAGTGTGCTCCGCGCCATGCTGGACGGAAGAGGTATGGATAAGGATATCGAGGTGGACGGCGGGATATATCACAGCAATGTGGCAGATGTGTTAAAAGCAGGAGCAAATGTCATAGTATCCGGTTCCGGCGTCTATAAAGGAAATATTTTCGATAATACAGAAAAGTTTATGGAGATATTGAGAGACTATGAGTAAGAGGACTGTGATCGTGAGCGGAGGGACGATCGAAGAAGACTTCGCTCTCCCGATATTGAAAAGCGAAGCAACGGAATTTGTGATCGGTGTGGACAAAGGTCTTGAATTCCTTTACAGGCAGGGGATAAAACCGGATTACATCGTGGGCGATTTTGACAGTGTCTCGAAAGAACTGGTCAGCTACTACAGGAAAGAACTCGATGTGCCTGTCCGTGAGTTCAATCCGGTTAAAGATGCGTCCGACACGGAGATCGCACTGCGGCTCTGTATCAGGCTGAACAGAAAAGAGATATGGATACTCGGCGGTACCGGCAGCAGGATAGACCACCTCTGGGCAAATGTCCAGTGTCTCCAGATTGCTCTGGAAGCAGGTGCGGACGCCAGGATCCTGGACAGCCACAATCAGATCCGCCTGATCGGCAAAGAAATCACGCTGAAGAAAGAAGAGGCTTTCGGGCCGTATTTTTCACTCTTTCCGCTGGAGATGCCGGTAGATGAGCTGTCGGTCAGGGGGGCGAAATATCCGCTTAAGAATCATTTCCTCAAACCGGCCGACAGCCTGTGCGTCAGCAATGAATTTGAAGAAGACGAAGTGACGATCTCGTTTGTCTACGGAAAGCTCATCCTGATGGAGACAAGAGACTGAGAGATAAAAGACAGAAATGACAGGATAAGGAGATTAAAGGACTATGAAATTAGGAATCGTAGAAATTTAGTATTTGTTACATAATTCTACAAGTTCTATTATAAGTCTTTAAACCGTTGATTTTATAATGTTTTAAAGCAATTTGAAGTTGATATAATTCTATATAAATCTTTATTACTTTATGCAAAATTGGTACTCGATTGGTACGCAAAATTTACAGAAAAGAGTCTTATACAGTTAATAGAAAGTTGAGTGGAAAATGATATTTTCACTCTCTTTTTTTGTGCAAAAATTTAAGCATAAGGAGGTAGATTCCTATGTTTACGGACGAGTTCTTAGAGAAGATTTTTTCTCAACCGGAAATGCAGAAAATTCCAATTGGATGCCAGTCAACGGCAGTCCATGTGTTTCAAGAAGTCTTAGAGGAAATAAAGGAGGAAAATCCTTATGCAGACATATCAACCATATTATCCACAGATGAATAATTACAATCAGCAGTACAATCCGCAACAGCCGTATATGGAACGTCTGGCGGGATTACAGCAGTTTCAGCAGAGTTTACAGGTACAGCAGCCGCAACAGCCACAACAGCAGTTTCAGCAAATGCCTATGGGGATTAGCGGAAGAGTTGTTCCGAACGCTGAATCAATAGCGGCGAATGATGTTCCCATGGATGGATCGGTGGCTTTTTTTCCTATGCAGGATATGTCACAGATTCTCGCAAAGTCATGGAATGCTGACGGAACAATTAAAACGGTCATTTACAAGCCTTTTGTTGAAACACCGAGCAATTTATCAACAACAAACGAAAAACTGAATGTAGGGCTTTCTGATGATGTTACACAGGCTT
>CALWAR010000107.1 GCA_944375765.1 uncultured Mediterraneibacter sp.
TCTGGATATATAGTTTCTGACCAGTCCTATATCGGGGAATGGTCTGTTAAGGTTACCCTTTTTGCTCTGTTGTAATAAATTTAACTTTTTTCATATCACCTCTTGACATTTCTTAGCTGGACTTTCACTTCGTTCCGTATGTATTTACCAGACAGGGGAGCAAACTCCCGCCTGCTCCCCTGTCCTCTCCCGCCACAGCAGGCATCGTGTCCTGCAATGCCGTTTCTTCCATATTTATTTGATGCTGCCGTAGTCAGTCACTTTCACCGTTGTCTCGGGCATAGCCGTGATATCGTTGGAAACCTCAAGTGTACCGTCGTGCATTGATTTCACAAGCGCGCGGTAGTCGTCCTCTGTAAAGCCGTCTCCCCACTGCGTGGAATCGATCGGAAGCTGTACATAGTTCTCCTCCGGATTCTCGGAAACGATCCCCAGATTGTCGATCTTGCCTACATAGTCGCTCCAGTTTCCATCCTTGATATCTGTGAGGACGGTGCTTACCGTAGCCGCCAGGCCTTTCATAGCGGAAGTCACTGTCAGGCCTTCCTGGTACTCGTCGATCACAGCCGCCTGATCAGAGTCAACGCCGATCACTTTTCCGCCGGTCTTGACTGCCGCTTCTGCCGCAGATGTATAGATTCCGCCGCCGCATGCAAATACAACCTCAACGCCCATTGTTCCATACCACGTATCCATTGCCGCCGTGATGTCCGCGTCGCCGTAGAACTGGCCTCCGCATACATACTCGACTTCAACTTCATTCTCAACGCCCAGCTCTTTCGCCGCCTCGTCGATCCCCTGGACATAACCGTATCCGAAGCGTGTCACCGCCGGAACAGACATTCCGCCGAGGAATCCCAGGTGTCTGTAACCCAGCTTCACCGCCGCGTATCCTGCCATATAGCCGGAAAGTTCTTCCTGATAAGTACAGCTGTATACATTGTCCGTATTATAATATTCCGTCACATCGTAGTTGTCAGGATTGTAATCATAACCTTCTCCCACGCCTTTTTCCAGGATATCGCCCGCGCCGACGTCAAGGGCAACGAACTTCACATCCGGGTACATCTCCGGCTGTTCTACAACTGTGGCCGCAAACATGTATCCCGGCAGCACAACGACGTTGGCCCCGTCAGCGATAGCCTGATCCACGCTGGCGTTCCTCGCCTCGTCCGAATCGCTCTCCGGTTTGTAATAAGTAAACTCCACTCCGTTTTCATCCGCCCACGCCTTGCAGCTCTCATAGGTCGTCTGATTAAAACTCTGATCTGTGATGTCGCCGGAGTCTGTCACCATCGCGATATTCATTTCCCCTTCTGATCCGGAGTCCCCCGAACCGCCGTCACCGGATCCTCCTCCGCATGCAGTAAGCGATAGCGCCATCACGCCGACAAGCATCATTGAAACCACTCTTTTTTTCATAGATTGTGTCCTCCTTTTTTTACCCAGAACTTACTTGTTAGGTAAATTATAACACATGTCTCATTCCAAAATAGGACTTAAGTCTCTTTTTTTATATTCTGTATGCATTTTGTTATTTTTTGACAGTTTTTAAGACAGATTTTTGTGCATTATTTCTATCCTGTTTTTAGTTAAAAGGAGTCAAGTCCCTTTTTCCGTGACAACCGGAAGTGCAAAGAGGCATATTCCGGGATCGGAAGCAGCTGTCAAGGTCTTGGATGATCCCGGACTTTGACTTGCTGCAGCAAAAAAAGGGCCGTACCGGCAAGCTGATATGCCAAAGCCGGCAGGCCCTTTTATTCTTTATCTTCTCAGCAGGATCACCGCTGTCTCACAGCTTTTAAGAGTTATGGTCCCCTCTGTCTTTATCTCCCTGTCCCAGGCGTCTTCTGCATCGGTATTAGACAGCAGGATACTGCCTGACAGACAGTCCAGCGGGAGAGTACTCGTCTCTTTCCCGTAATTGGCCGCTATAAGGATATCCTGTTTTCCATCCTCTGACACCCTGTGGAATGCGAAGATCCCCTCCGTATCTTTATAGGCCGGAACAAACCGCCCGTATGCGAATGTTTCCCTGTACTCAGGAGATTTTCTGAGAGCGTTGAGCGCCTTATAGTAAGACAGTACAGAGTCATTACGGTTCTCCTGTTCCTCCACATTGATCTCTGTGTAGTTCGGATTCAGCGCAAGCCACGGCGTTCCCTCAGTAAATCCTGCTCCTTTTCCATCGCTCCACTGCATCGGCGTCCTTGCATTATCCCGGCTGTTCTCATAGCAGCACTCCAGCGCCTGTTCCTCGCTGCATCCTGCTGCCAGCGCCTCCCGGTACTGGTCTTTCGTGCTGATATCGTCATACTCTGAGATATCGCTTCTCCGGCAGCTTGTCATGCCGATCTCCTGTCCCTGATAGATAAACGGGATCCCGTACAGGAGCACGGATGTTGTGGCAAGCATCTTCTTGCCTGCCTCATTCTGCGCATAGTCCGGCAGGAAACGGCTCACTCCTCTCGGCTCGTCATGATTTTCGATGATATTCGCAGGGAATCCGACTTTCTGCATCCTCTCCTGGGAGGCGAATACCGTATCGCGCCACTCTGTAAAGGACGGCTTTCTGCTGTTATGCCAGCCGCTCTCTCCCTGTGCCAGCGTATGCGCGCTGAAATCAAACATTGTTGAGAAATGTCCGTCATCGCCGATGAACTCTGCCAGCTCATCGTCTTTCATATTAAAGACTTCCGCCACGGTAAATGCATCATATTTCTCAAATGTATTTTTCTTTATATCTTCAAGATATTCCCCAACGCCCTGTACTTCCTCTACCATTTTCACGCAGGAAGCCAGTCCGTCCGGGCCGTCCGGCTCAAAAGACGGAAAGCTCAGATCTTTCTTGATGTTGATGATCGCGTCGATGCGGAAGCCTGCCAGCCCTTTGTCCAGCCACCAGTTGATCATCTTATAGATCTCCTGTCTCAGTTCCGGGTTCTCCCAGTTGAGATCCGGCTGCTCTTTCGCGAACATATGAAGATAATACAGATCCGTTCCCGGCACCGGCTCCCATGTGCTTCCGCCGAAATAGGAGCGGTAATTGCTCGGCGCCTTGCCGTCCTTTCCTTTTACAAAATGGAAATATCCTGCATATTTCCCATACGGATCTTTCAATGCTTTCTGAAACCACTCGTGCTTGTCGGAACAGTGGTTCACCACCAGGTCCATCAGAACATACATTCCGCGCTTCTTCGTCTCGGCGAGCAGCTCGTCGAACTCCTCCATCGTGCCGAATTCTTCCGCGATCTTGTAATAGTCGGAAATATCGTATCCCTGGTCCACAAACGGGGACTGATAGATCGGGGAAAGCCAGATAATGTCGACCCCCAGATTTTTAAGATAATCGAGTTTGGAGAGGATCCCCCGAAGATCCCCTATCCCGTCGCCATTTGTATCCAGAAAGCTCTTTGGATAAATCTGATATGCTATTTTGTCATGCCACCATTTCCTTTTCATAGAAAATATATCTCCTCTCTCTTCGCATATATTCCTGCATTATGCATTGCGATTTTTGTATGATGCTGTTATTATATGCTTGCAGAAAAGAGATTTCTTGCACAATCATTTGATTTGATAACACAATACTGCTGTCTTAAGTCATCGCAGAAAGTATATTGCCGGAAGAGTTCCGGCAGGACGGCATAGAAAGGAGTCCCCTGTGAGATCTACACCCGGCCTTGCGCCAGAACAAAAAGAACAGGCACAGCACGGAGAGCGTATGTTTCCTTTGAAGAGGTATATCACAACATTGTCTGATATCTATCCGGCGGTCAGCGCGCACTGGCATGACGAAGCAGAACTGACGCTCATCACCGACGGCTCCTGCACCTATCATATCCATCTGGATACATACGAAGTCTGCAAGGGGGATCTTCTCTTCATCCCTCCCGCGGAACTTCATTCTATCAATGTCATGCCGGGCGGGAAGATGCGCTCCCGGACTTATGTATTCCACATGGATTTTCTCGGTACGAGTTCTACCGACATCTGTACGCTCCGCTACCTGACTCCGATCAGAAGGCACACCCTCCTTCTGCCATGCGTAATTAAAAAAGACCATCCCGCATACCCGCAGATGATCGGTATTTTTGAGCAGGCCGACAGAGCATACGACGATACTCCTCCGGGTTATGAGATGATCCTGAAGTCGCTCCTGCTGTATGCAGTCGCCGCCCTGCTCCCATACAGGGATGAACGCAATGCGCGCCCACAGCTCGAGGACGAACATACGGCCAAGCTAAAACTCGTTCTGGAATATATCGGGGAACACTACGGGGAAGATTTATCCGTCTCGCAGCTCTCCGGGCTCTGTTACTTCAGCGAATATCATTTTATGAGATTTTTTAAGAAATACACCGGCTCATCCTGCCTTGAGTACATCAAAAACCTGAGACTTGAACGGGCCGCCTCTCACTTAAGTCAGGGCGGCCGGTCAGTCCTCGATATCTCGCTGTCGTGCGGGTTCTCTAATCTGTCGTATTTCTATCGGGAATTCAAGAAAAAGTACGGCATGACCCCGAAAGAATTTATCCGGAAAGCTCCTTTGCTTCCGTTCCTGCCGGAGCAGAAGTAAACTACAGCGATCGTCTGCATCGCTCACAGGCAGAGGGGGCGACCGCACAGCCGCCCAAAGCAGTCTCCCGGAGTTCCAGGGGGATACGCCTGCCTACTGCATACATAGTATCTAACATCTCGTCGAAAGGAATAAGCTGGGAAATCCCGCTAAGAGAGAATTCGGCGGCGAGCAGCGCATTAGCAGCGCCGGCGGCATTCCGGTTCTGGCAAGGGTACTCTACCAGTCCGCCCACCGGGTCACACACCAATCCCAGCATATTCATCAGCACAGTGGAAGCCGCGTCCATACACTGTTCTGGAGTACCGCCCATTAACTCCACTGTAGCTGAAGCTGCCATGGACGCAGCCACACCGATCTCTGCCTGACACCCCCCTACAGCTCCGGATACGGTGGCGTTGCGCATGGCCAGATAACCAACGGCCCCGGCGTTAAAAAGGGCGTCCACCAGCCGGTCATCAGAAATCTTGTAGCAGTCCTGCAATGCCAGCAGCAGTCCAGGCACCACGCCGGCAGATCCGGCAGTGGGCGCTGCCACGATCAGACCCATAGAGGCGTTGACCTCCAGCACTGCGACAGCATAGGTGATGGCCCGAAGCAATACGTCTCCACAGATGGCTTTGCCCTTAGCTGCATGCCCATAGAGTTTCTTTGCCTCTCCGCCGATGAGCCCTCCTATGGATTTAACCGGATTTTTCAAAGGCCGGGAGGCTGAGTTTCGCATAATCTCCAGAGTCTTCGCCATCTGGTGATCCACCACATCCCGGTTCCGCTCCCCCAGAGCGCACTCCCGGCGACGCATAATCTCGGAGATGGGGCACTGTTCTTTTTGGCACAGTTCCAGAAGTTCCCTGGCAGAATTAAATTCCATAATCTCTCCCTCCTTTCCTACGGCTCTACGATCATAACGTCGTGCACGTTCGGATTAGCGCGCAGCGGTTCCTCAATCCCTTCCGGGAAGCGCCCGTCGGATTCCACGATGGTATAAGCCGTGTGGCCTTTGGCCTCCCGAAACAGGCGCATAAAAGCGATGTTGACATTGCTGTCGCTGAGAACCCTTGTGATATGGGCCACCACACCGGGTTTATCCTGCTGGACTACGATAACCGTGCTGTAATCTCCGGTAAAATCCACCGATACGCCATTGATCTGAGAAATGCGCACCTTTCCTCCGCCCAGAGATTCACCGCGCACCGTCACCACCCGCCCGCCGGCATTTTCCATACAGATATCCACGGTGTTGGGGTGTAAGTCAGTCCCGGTGTCGCGAGGAGTGAAGCTGTAGGTCAGCCCCCGCTCGGCCGCTATCTGAAAAGCATTCCGAATACGGGCGTCATCTGCTCCAAACCCCATAATGCCTCCAAGCAGGGCTCTGTCTGTGCCATGCCCGCGGTAGGTCCTGGAAAAAGAACCATAAAGAATGAACTCCACCTTTTTCAGCGGCGGGGCGATCATCTCATGTGCCAGGAAAGCGATGACGGCAGCCCCCGCTGTGTGAGAACTGGAGGGACCGATCATGCCTGGCCCAAGCACGTCAAAAACACTGATATAGGACAAGACTGTTCTCCTTTCCTGTCCCTCTTAAAGCCAGTCTGTCAGGCTTTCAGAAAGGACTTTTTGATAAATTTCTGATAAATAGTCTCTACAATGACACCAATGGCATTGTCACCGGAAACATTGCAGGCAGTACCGAAAGAATCCTGTGTGATATACAGAGCTACCATGATAGCGCAGAGGGGTCCGCCGGGATCCCCGGCCTCCACGCCGAAAATCATATACATGAAAGGAAGCGCCGTCATAATGGAGCCGCCGGGAGCGCCGGGAGACGCCACCATGGCAATGCCCAAAGTCATGATAAACGGGATCACGGTAGACAGGCTGATGGGAATCTGATTCATCAGGCATACTGCCGTAGCGCAGGCAGTAATGGTGATCATAGAGCCCGCCATATGTATGTTGGCGCACAGGGGAACCACAAAGTTGCGTATTTCACTGGAAACGCCGTCGGCCTCCGCGCACTGAAGGTTCACCGGTATAGTAGCGGCTGAGGACTGGGTACCCAGGGCGGTAGTATAGCCGGGAATCTGATTTTTGATCAGCGTAAAGGGGTTCTTTTTGCTGATGACGCCTGCCACCAGGAACTGGAACAAAATACAGACCAGATGCATCACAATGACCACCAGGAAAACTTTCCAGAGAACCCCTAAAATAGCGAAAGTCTGGCCAGATTTGGTCATGTTTGTAAAGGTCCCGCAGATATAGAGGGGCAGCAGGGGGATGATAACTGAGTGGAGTACCTTATCGATGATTCCGGAGAAATCGCTCATACTGTTATAGAGGGTATCACCGATCGTCTTGCCCCGCAGGGTAGACAGACACAGACCAAGCATAAAGGCCAGCACCACTGCAGAGAGAGTATCCAGCAGAACAGGAATATCCAGGCTGAAATAGGTCTCCAGAGAGTTGTCCGCCGTGGCCGCTATCTGTTCCAGAACATCCGGGCTTATAAAGCTTGTGAACAGGTTACTGGACACCAGATAGGATGATGAACCGGCGATCAGCGTGGAAACGTAGGCGATCACAACAGTTATCAGCAGGAGCTTGCCAGCGCCGTTCTTTAAGTTGGCAATCCCCATGGTCACATAGGCCAAAATCATCAGAGGGATGACGAAAGACAGGAATGTGCTGAAAATTGTGGACGCAGTCACCACTATCCTGCAGAACCATTCCGGTAGGAACTGTCCAAACAGGATACCGATGATGATGGCAATGATGAGCCTGGGAAGCAACCCGAGTTTGAATTTTTTCTTTTCCATAGATGATGTAACCTCCTTGTTCTTTTGTGTCATTTTGCACAAATTTATCTTGACTATTTGATATTTTTAATATATCATGACTACAATTAAAAGTAAAATTCATAAATCTAATCTTATCATTCAAAAAAATTAATACAACCTTTATGGGTGGAGGGTAAGCGGTATGGAATTCCGTCAAATTAACACATTTATTCGAGTGGCCCAGCTCAAGAGTTTTTCCAAGGCGGCGGAGAGCCTTGGATACTCCCAGTCTGCAGTGACCGTGCAAATCCAGCAGTTGGAAGAAGATCTCCATGTCCGGCTGTTCGACCGCATGGGCAAGCGTGTCACGCTAACCGTGCCGGGGACTCAGTTCCTGGAGCATGCCTATAATGTGCTCACCGAAGTCAATAAGGCCAGACTCTTCATGTCTGACACCAAAGAACTCCACGGCCAGCTTCACATTGGCACTATTGAATCACTGTGCTTTTTCAAACTGCCCGCCATTCTCCGCCTCTACTGGCAAAAACATCCTAAGGTAACTGTCCGCGTCACCACCGGGGAGCCTGAGATGCTGATTGAGCGGATGGATCGCGGGGAACTGGACATGATCTACATACTGGATGAGCCCCAGTACAACAACAACTGGCATAAACTGGCAGAGCAGAGAGAGAAAGTGGTCTTTGTGGCCTCCGCCTCTCTGGGTGAGGAGCTTGGGGAGTTTCCCGGGCTGTCTGTAGAACAACTGCTTGACAAGCCTTTCTATCTCACCGAGCGCGATGCCAATTACCGCCGGGTGCTGGACCGTTTCCTGGCCTCCCGGAAGATCATCCTCATCCCCTTTCTGGAGTGCAGCAACACCTCTTTTATTATCAGAATGTTGGAAAACAACCGGGGGATCTCTTTGCTGCCCTGGTATGCGGTGGAACAGAGCGTGGAACAGGGTAAGCTCTCTCTGGTGAATGTGCTCGACTTCCATGCCTCTCTCTACCTGCAGATCTTCTCCCACAAAGAGAAGTGGCGTACCCGGGAGATGGAGGAATTTGTCTATCTGGTAGAACACCTCAACTCATAAATATCTCATGGCAGATTGCCCGGCGGCATAATAAGACCGGCCTTCAAAAGTCAGACTCAAAATCTAACGATTGGAGGCCGGTTCTGTGGTCGCCATTGTCGGTTCACTTTGTTGGTTTTTCCTGTTTCATCAGATAAAACCAGTTACATATGTTTCCCATTTAGAATTTTTGTTATCTATCATAATAAGATATGGTTTTATACCGGTTTTGAATTCACACTGCAGTTCAACTCTCAATACAGTGTCAGTAAGATTATAGTAATTCATGCCTTTAATACTCATATCATCATCGGAGAAATCTCCCAGTAACTGGTTGACCGATATTTCATTTTGTACGATTTGCTCTAGTTTTTTTCTATCTTTTTCATTAGTATGTTTTTCTATTTTTTTTACATATTCATTTATTGTTTCTTCACTATAAGCAATATTCTTTCGGCTATTATAATAAAAAAGCAAAAAAACAGACAAGGCAATTATCGCAATCACTATAATAAAGATTTTTTTATGTTCTATATGCGTAAAAAGTACCTCCTTTCCAATCCTGCAAAACCTGATTTAAACTCCGTCTATACCTATTCGAGCTATGATATGTAAAATATGGCGTATTATTTTTAACATATGAAACCATCATTGTATGATTTTTTGTTTTTGAACCTTTTGCTTTAACTTGAAGGACATCGCCTATTCTTAAACTCCATATATTTTTTAAGGTAGATGTTCTGCCGCTATTCTTTGCAAAAGTTGCCCAATAATTTACAGAAGTCCATGACCATGACTGATTACTACTATTGTACTACCAGTAATTTGCGTTCTTATACCAACCCGCTTTATCTTTCCAACCACCTGCTCTTAGTGCTTGACTTGCAAAGTTTGTACAATCTCCTCCTTTACCGCTAAAGCTCCTATATGCAGAATTATACTTACTCCAATACTTTTCAAGATAATTCGCCATTGCTCTATAATTATAGCCACCAGCCTTTGCCGTTACAATTTTTTCTTCTATTTCATTATCATTTTTTTGAATAGACTCTGGTTCTATGTCAACAGGATCTAGCGCATCCATTTCAACAGTATCAAAATATAGACTTTCTTCTTCTACATATTCTTCTGCTACTCCTAAAGGTAACAATCCACTAGGCTCTAATTGCTTATCTTCAACAATATCCCAACCATTTGCATTTTTTTCTAAAATAAATTCATGTTCTGCATCATATCCCGTTTCTACTCCTGTTTCTGCAATTGTCAAGTAAGTTTCTTCTTTCACTCTCAGAGAAACCATAGAATCTGATACTTTCTCTGAATTTATAATGCTAATATCTGTTCGCGTTGAAGAGTAGGTTTCTCCAACCTCTTTCAATCCATCTCTAAATTGTGCAATTTGGTTTCTTTGCTGTTCTTCCTTAATATCAGCATTTCTTGATGTAAACTGGCTTTCATGTAAAACCTGTTCATCTGAAATCATAATAGCCGCTCTGCTTTCCAAAAGCTGTTCTATCTCATTGGAAATCTCTTTCTTTTCTCTTTCATTAACAGACAAAGGATTGCTGTGTGCAGAAGCTACATTGGGGAGTACTGAGAATAACATAGCTCCAGTCATCAATGACAATAAAATTTTTTTACTTCTTTTCATTAGTGTAAAATCCTCCTTCCTATCCTTTCCCTCCGTCAATCGAAATTATCTTATAGACAAATATTACCTTGCATACCATATAGATTTCTTGAAAGATTTCTTAACTTTTTATAAATATTAGCCCATAATGCCGGGTTTGTCTGCCAGTTCTTTCTGTGTGAGATTCAGTTCTTTTCTTCTGCTGATCCATATGATCTGCTCCTGTATGATAATGTCTGGCAAACTTGCTGTTTTCATGTTCTCAGGAGTATGATAGAATAAGGAATATTAATAATAGCGTTCATAGCTTTTGGTTGCAAAAGCGCCGGTATAGAAACAGGTTATGGAAACGCAGCCGGCATGACGCTGAAAAAGTCCGCCAATACAAAGTAAAGGAAGTTTTGACCATGTCAGTAGAAATCGTAAGAAATTATTTTAAGAAAAACAACATTGATAAAGAGATCCTGGAGTTCCCCGTCTCCAGCGCCACTGTGGAACTGGCGGCTCAGGCCGCAGGCGTGAAACCCGCGCGGATCGCCAAGACGCTCTCTTTTTATACAAAGGAGAAAGACGCGGCGATCCTCATTGTGACCGCCGGAGATATGAAGATCGACAACAGCAAGTTCAAACATTTCTTCAAGATGAAAGCAAAAATGCTCGCAGCCGGGGACGTGGAGAAACTCACCGGACACGCCATCGGAGGGGTATGCCCGTTCGGGAATCCGGAAAGCGCCTCTGTCTATCTGGACATCTCTCTGAAAAGGTTCGACACCGTATTCCCCGCTGCCGGAAGCGGCAGCTCTGCCGTGGAGATGACATGTGAGGAACTTGAACAGGCTTCCGGGGCAAACGAATGGATCGATGTGTGCAAACCGCTACTCCAGAAAGCGTCTGAAGATTTCTCTGTATCTGTCCGCATAGATACTTCCCTTTCTCCAGATGAAGTTAAACTCATGTGATATATGGAAGTCTGCAAGCGGTATCTGTATGAGCGAGCCTTCTGCCAGTTCTTTCCTCACAGCAGTCTCATATAAAAACGTAATACCGCATCCTGCTTTTGCCAGCTCCCTGATCGTCTGCAGGCTCCCCACTTCCATGATACAGTCAAAGTCATGGACGCTCAGGTTCTGCGCGTCCAGAAAGCGTTCCAGCACTTCGCGCGTACCCGACCCCGATTCGCGCAGCAGCAGGCGTTCACGAAAAAGATCCTCTATACGCACCGGTTCCTCCTGAAAACAGCGATCCGATCCGCATACTGCGATATACTTTTCATCTGAGTATGTCTGATGATCGTAACCGCTTTTCTGAAAAAATCCTTCCACAAGCGCGAAATCTATCGTTCCCTCATCGAGACATCTTAAAAGCCCCTGAGTATTCTCCACGATCATCTGGATATGGGCGTCCGGATATCTGCGCACATACTTTGCGAGGATCTTTCCCATCAGCACATCTCCGACGGTCCTGGTCGCGCCGAAGCGGATCTCGTCTTTTTCTTCTGTCTTCATCATCTCCGACTGCATAGAAAGTTCGTCATGCATCATCGTAAGAGACGCATTCCGCAGGATCTCGCCCGCACCCGTGAGCCGGAGCCTCTTGCCCTCATACCGGAAGAGCTTTGTATGATAGTGCTTTTCCAGAAAATGAATATGCTGGGATACCGCCGGCTGGGTAATATTCAGTTTTTCCGAAGCTCTCGTGAAGTTCATAAATTGACATACTGTCAGAAATGTCTCCATCCTGAAATCAAGCATTACCTCACTCTCCTTATCTTAGGCCGCATGATATGTCCGATATGGTACAAAAAGAATTTGTTCCTTTAATATCATAACATATATTTATGATAAAATAAATATTAATAATTTTATTTTATGGTTTATCTGTGATATTATCTTTTAGAAAGCCAGATACTGGAAAATGCTCCTGGCACCTCTCCATTATCTGTGTTTGTTTAACCATCACACCATTAAAAGGAGATCGATACAATGAATTTTCTGAAAAAATATGCAGCCGGCCTGTTCCTCTGCCTCATCATAGCAGCGCCCTCCTGGTTTCTCGGACAGCTCGTGCCAGTAGTAGGCGGTCCGGTCTTCGCCATTCTCATCGGCATGGTCGTCACTCTCGTCCTTACCAACAAAGAGCCCTTTACAGCCGGCGTCAATTATACTTCTAAAAAAATCCTGCAGGCAGCCGTAGTATTTCTGGGCTTTGGAATGAACCTGACAGAGGTTCTGGCAAAAGGGAGACAGTCTCTCCCCATCATCCTCTCCACGATCGCGACCTCCCTTGTAATCGCTTTCCTGTTATATAAAGCGCTAAAACTCCACGCCAACAATGCAGTGCTCGTAGGTGTGGGATCCTCCATCTGCGGTGGAAGCGCCATCGCGGCGACCGCTCCTGTCATCCGCGCTTCGGACGAAGAAGTCGCTCAGTCCATCTCCGTTATCTTTCTGTTCAATGTTGTCGCTGCTCTTACGTTCCCTGCACTGGGAGCAATGCTGGGGCTGAGCAATGAGGGGTTTGGACTTTTCGCAGGCACAGCCATCAACGACACTTCCTCCGTCACCGCCGCGTCAACCGCCTGGGACGGGATCCACGGGAGCAACACGCTGGAGTCTGCCGCCATCGTAAAAATGGCACGGACACTTGCGATCATCCCGATCACTCTTGCCCTTGCCATCTGGAGGGGCAGAAAGGAGAAACAGTCCGCCGCCTCAGCGTTCAGCCTGAAAAAATCCTTTCCGTTCTTTGTTCTGTTTTTTGTTCTGGCTTCTGTTGTGACTACCGTTTTCCAACTGCCCATGGCTGTAACAGATCCGCTCAAAGAGCTGAGTAAGTTCCTCATCGTCATGGCTATGGCCGCCATAGGTCTGAATACAAATATCGTAAAACTGATAAAGACCGGCGGAAAGCCGATCTTCACAGGTTTCTGCTGCTGGCTCGGAATCTCTGTCGTGAGCCTCGCCATGCAGCATGTATTGAATATATGGTAAGGATCTCTTACAGGTTCCCCAGCAGTTTGTCGATGCTGACGAGCTTTACGCTCAGCACGAAAATATCCGCTGCCACAGACAGCTCCTCCGGTGTCGGATAGGACGGCGCGATACGGATATTGCTGTCGTGCGGATCTTTGCTGTATGGGAATGTGGCGCCTGCGCCTGTCATCACAAGTCCTGCCTCTTTTGCCTTAGCCACGATAGCTTTCGCGCAGCCATCCATGGCGTCAAAGGAGATGAAATAGCCTCCAAGCGGTTTGATCCAGGAACCGATCTCCAGACCGCCGAGCTCTCTCTCAAGTACATCTGTGACCGCTTCAAATTTGGGGCGCATGATATCCGCGTGTTTCTTCATGTGCTCCACGATGCCGTGCACATCCTTAAAGAAACGGACATGGCGGAGTTGATTTACTTTATCATGTCCGATCGTCTGGATCGTCATCATACCGCGGATTTCATCCAGGTTCGCCGTGGAAGCCGCCAGTGCAGCAATGCCTGAGCCCGGGAAACTGATCTTTGATGTTGAAGAGAACTTATATACCATATCAGGATTCCCTGCTTTCTTGCACTCGGAGAGGATCTCTATCAGGTAGTCCTGCCTGTCTTCATACAGGTGATGTACGCAGTATGCATTGTCCCAGTAGATACGGAAGTCTTCAGCCGCCGGCTTAAGGTTGGCAAAGCGGTATACCGTCTCATCGGAATATGTGATACCCTGCGGGTTGGAGTACTTCGGGACACACCAGATCCCTTTGACAGCGGGATCTTCATTTACATACTTCTCCACCAGGTTCATGTCCGGCCCTGTCGGAGTCATCGGAATATTTATCATCTCAATGCCGAAGTGCTCTGTAATAAGGAAGTGCCTGTCATATCCCGGCACCGGGCATAAAAATTTCACCTTGTCCAGTCTGCACCACGGGGTGCTGCCGAGCACGCCGTGCGTCATAGCGCGTGCGACCGTGTCATACATAACGTTCAGACTGGAATTACCGAATATGATGACATTGTCTTTCGGAACTTCCATCATGTCGGCAAGAAGCTGTTTTGCCTCGGCGATGCCGTCCAGTCCGCCGTAGTTTCTGCAGTCAACGCCGTCGGAACACGTCAGATCGACGCCGCTGTGCAAAACATCCATCATTCCCATGGACAGATTGAGCTGATCTGCCGACGGTTTTCCACGCGACATATCAAGTCTGAGGCCTTTTGCCTTTACCTCTTCATAACGGGCTTCCAGCCCACTTTTCAGTTCCAGCAGCTCTTCTCTGCTTAAATCTTTGTACGCTGTCATTGCAGGACTCCTCCACTCTTTTTCTGATTTTTCTCACTGAATGTTATTGTATCTGATTTATGACGGCTAGTCAATGATTTCTTGCATTTTTATAATAAATCCAGCGATTTTACCCTGTATTTTGAAATTTATTCTATTCCTCCATTCATTCTGACAGTTTTTTCTCAGGATTTCCTTCGCTGCTCTCACTGTCTCCAGGGATCTCTGCAAGGCTGTCCACTTTTGCAGTCAGTTCTTCTGAGGCCAGTCTCACGGATTCAGAGACGCCTTTAAGTTGATCGCAGAGTTCGTCTATTCCCTGGCTGAATTCAGCCAGATGATATTTGACCGTCATAAATTCGATCACCCTGTTATTCAGTTCATTTCTGAGTTCCTGCTTTGCGCATCTTGCTTTCTCTTCCGCGCTCCTCTCTGCATCCCTGACGATTTTCTCTGCCTGCTCTTCGGCGTCTGACAGGACTTTTTTAATCATCTCTCTGTCCTGTTTCTGCTGCCGTATCATTTCCAGTCCCTCGTCTCTTTCAGCCCTCAGTTTCTCAAGTTCTTTTTCAAGTTCATTCACATATTCTTCTACGTCTTTTTTTCTGAAGCCCCCGAACATGCTTTTTCTAAACAGTTTTTTCATACTCTATTCCCCAGTTTCTTTATTTTCATAACATACCACAGAGCTCCCGTGATGCATACGGATGTGTACGTGCCGCACGCGATGCCAACCATCAGAGGCGCTGCGAACTCTTTTATCGAGCTTACTCCCAGCAGGAAGAGCGCGACTACCATGATAAACGTAGTGAGGTTCGTATAGATGCTCCTTGTCAGCGTCCGGGTAATGCATCTGTTGACCAGCTCTTTTAAGTCTTCTTTTCTGTTCTCCCTGTATTCCTCACGGATACGGTCGAATATGACGATCGTTGCATTGATCGAGTATCCGACGATCGTCAGCATACATGCGATAAATGTATTTCCGACAGACACTCTGGCGATCACATAGAACGCCAGCACGACGAGCACATCATGTACAAGGGCGATGACAGCGCTTGTGGCAAACCGGATGTCTTTGAACCGGAACCAGATGTAGATAAGCATGCAGATCGTAGCGATGACGACTGCGACGACTGCGTCCGTGCGCATCTCTGAACTTACAGTACCGCTGATATTGCGTACCTCGATATCCTGCTCCGTCACACCGTAGTTATCCGACATGTACCGGGCAAATGCCTCACGCTCAGAGAGATCCAGCGTCTGCGTCTTAAAGACGACCTGCGTGCTGTCCTGTACCGTCTGCACCTGGATGTTGGGATCTCCCGTGATATCTTCGAGATCCAGGATCATCCCGCTGTCGATCTCATCCAGCGTATATTCTCTGTCAAAAGCAACGCTCGTGGAAGTGCCGCCCACAAAGTCCAGACTGTAATTCATTGCGCCGATCCCGCGCGCATGGTTGACTCCCATGCCGACAAATCCGCTCAGGCACAGCACAATGGAAATGACAAAGAACACTTTTCGCTTCCCGAGAAAATCGACAGGTCTGCGCTTCTTAAGTTTCTTCGCATAGAGCTTTTCATTTCTGATCCCTATCGCATAGAAAGAATAAATGATCAGCCTTGTAATAAACAGCGCCGTGAACATGGATACGATGATACCGAGCGCCAGTGTCTGGGCAAATCCTCTGATCGTCCCGCTTCCTCTCATCCACAGTACCGCAGCCGCGATCAGAGTTGTAACATTACCGTCGATGATAGCGGACATGGCCTTATGGAATCCGGCTTTCAGCGCACCGTGTACAGACATGCCCGCTGTCAGCTCTTCTTTCACCCGTGCGAATATGATGACATTGGCATCCACCGCCATGCCGATGCCGAGAATAATGCCGGCGATACCCGGGAGGGTGAGCGTGATGTCAAATGCATTTAGCAGGAGAAGTATCAGTCCTGTATAGATGAGAAGTGCGAGGCTTGACGCAAATCCCGGAAGAAGATACACAAAGCACATAAAAAGACACACGATCGCAAGACCGATCGCGCCTGCCGTCAGGCTTGTGCTTACAGCTTCCTGACCGAGCTGAGCGCCCACCACTTCCGAACTGATCTCTGTCAGCTCTACATTGAGTCCGCCGATACGGATCGTAGAAGCGATGCTCTCCGCCTCTTCATAAGACATGTTTCCGGTGATGGATGCCTGTCCGTTTTCTATGACGACCTCAACGTTTGGCACGCTGATGAGTTCGCCGTCATAGTAGATCGCGATCGAGTCCTGCCCGTTGTTGTACGCCTCCTCTGTCGCCTCTGCAAACGCCGCGGTCCCCTCGTCATTGAGCGTCAGTTCCACGCCGTACTCCGTGGCTCCTGTCGTATTGCTCGACATGGCTCCGGCAGTGGCCGTCTCTACTTCCGTGCCTGTCAGCACGATCGATCCGTCTTCCTGAAGCTCCTCTATACTCTTTGTGAGCTTATAGCCCGTCCCCTCTGCATTTATGGCATAATTCTCATTCCCATCGCTGTCGAGATGCCTGATAAAATACAGAGAACCCGGCTGTCCGAGCTCCTCCAGTATCTGGTTGGCGTCCTGTACTCCGGGGATCTCGATACTGATTCTGTCGTCGCCCACCTGATATGCCTGAGCTTCCGTGCTGTACTCCTCGACGCGTCTCTGGAGCTTGTAGACCGTGTCGTTCATATCTTCCTGGGAGGGAGTCTCTCCGGCGGCTTCATAAGTAATGCTCACACCGCCCTCCAGGTCAAGGCCGAGATTGATGTTCCTGGCGGCGCCCATCCCTTTGGAATTCAGGCCGTGGACGGCAGTCACTCCAAGGAACACCATGACAGCGGCAATTGCGATAAGACTTATTATTCCTCTGCTTTTTCTCATGACTTTATATCCCTTTCTTCTGCGTTCTTCTCAGACTGTCTCTGTCACATCTTTACACCGCTCTGTCTGCCAGAGCAGCCTTTATCATGATCGCACATTCCACTCTTTTGCGTTCCATCTCGCAGCTCACCTCATAAGTGTCGTTGATCGTATGATGGAATTTATAAGAGTTCGCCATACAGCCTCCGCTGCAGTAGAACCTGGCAAAACATTTTCTGCAGTTTTCTTTCGAGTAAACGCTGCAGCCGCGGAACTCATCCGCGATCTCAGGACGGACGATCCCCTCGTCCACATTTCCCATCAGGAATTCTTCCTGCCCTACGAACTGATGGCACGGGTAGAGATCTCCCCAGGGCGTAACGGCCAGGTATTCTGTCCCTGATCCGCATCCCGACAGGCGCTTGGACACACATGGCCCGCCCTCCAGGTCTATCATAAAATGGAAGAAAGTAAATCCTCTCCCCTCTCTCTCCCTGTCCACCATGATCTTAGCCAGCCTGTCATATTCCCGGAAGATCGCCGGCAGATCCTCTGAGCGGATGGCATACGGATCTGTGTCGTCACCGACCACAGGCTCGATCGATATCTGCTCGAATCCGAGCTGTGCGAAATGAAGCACATCATTGGAAAAATCCAGATTATTCCGCGTAAATGTACCTCGTATGTAATACTTCTGCTGATCCCTGCTCTCTGCCAGCTTCTGGAACTTCGGAACGATAAGGTCGTAGCTGCCTTTCCCGTTCCTGAACGGGCGCATCCTGTCGTTGACTTCTTTTCTTCCGTCAAGACTTAAGACGACATTGTCCATCTCGCGGTTCACAAACTCCTGTATCCCGTCGTTCAGGAGCACGCCGTTTGTTGTCAGAGTGAATCGGAAATGCTTGTCATGGATCTTCTCCTGTTCTCTTCCGTAGGCCACCAGATCTTTTACGACCTGCCAGTTCATCAGAGGTTCTCCGCCGAAGAAGTCGACTTCGAGATTCCTCCTTTTTCCGGAATGAGCGATCAGGAAATCCAGCGCTTTCTTCCCCACTTCATAAGACATAAGCGCACGTCTCCCATGGTATTCTCCCTCTTCTGCAAAGCAGTATCTGCATGCAAGATTGCAGTCATGGGCTATGTGCAGACACAGCGCTTTTACGACCGTCTTTCTCTGCTTCACCTCGTCTATATTACCTTCATAGACATCCTGTGTAAACAGCCGACCCTCTTCTGTCAGGGCGATGACCTCATCCAGGATATCCTCAATGTCCTCCCGGCTGTATCTGTCCTCCAGCTCCGATCTCAGACCATCTGCTGTCTTTGGCGCTCTGAGTGTCTCCGGCGTGTGTGCGCCGTTTTGCCTCTCAAGCGCGCCGATCACATCATAAGCCGCCTGGTCCACCACATGGACTGCGCCGCTGTTTACATCGAGGACGATATTATATCCGTTGTTCTGATACTGATGTATCACAAGAGTACCTCTCTTTCATTTTTCTCAGGGCACAGACGCCGTCCGCTCCGCCATACGCGCCGGCGGACATGCATAAGGCAGCGGCTTTAAAACCGCTGCCTTTCCCCCGTGTTCTCTTGTTGCCGCGCTGCCGCCGCTTACTTTCTGTTCTCGCAGGTCTGGTTGCCTACTGTGCAGGATGTTTTGCAGGCCGACTGACATGAAGTCTGGCACTCTCCGCATCCGCCTTTTTTTACTGTATTGTTCAAAGTCTGTGTATTTAATGTCTTAATGTGTTCCATATGCTCCTCCTACCCTTTCTTCTAACTTATGCCCGTAATATTATAGCACAGGATCTGAGGATTTTAAAGTCTTTTTTTATGATATCATGCCGCCCAGCATCCCCCCGCCGGCACAGAGGAGAAAAGTGGTCGCAAGCGCTGCCGCATCGGACTGCAGAGAGTGGTAGATCCCCGCTGATATGAGCAGCAGAAGGAGGAAGTAAACTACTCCCGACAGCAGTCCCCACAGAAATTTTCTGTTTCCTGCAAGTTTCCCCATCACAAACCCGCCTGAAAATGTAGAGATCACATATACAAGGATAATTCCTGCATTGACATTCCCCTCACTTAGCCCCGCTTTATAGAGCAGGAGCGTCAGGACAAGGAGCAGTATCCCCGTCATAATGTAAGCGCATAAAAGCGCCTTGAGCATATCCGATGCCCTCTGTCTGATATCCTGCCCGCCGCCAGCTTTTTTCTCCATCCTCTCTCCTCCGTTTCTGTACATGACATATCAGTCTTTGTCCTTCTGATATATGATATGCCTGGGAAGAAAGATTTATGACAGCGTTACCCCATCTGTCTTCCAAGGAAGTCTGCGGCGCTTCCCGCCACCCTCTTTTCCACTTCGCCGAACTTTTTCTTCTGGTCCTTGTTGAGCAACACCACGGAACCGATCACATCTCCCTCGCTTATAATCGGACATATGGCTTCATCGTGGAAGTCTTTCATATCCGGTATCACTTTGACATATGAGGGATCCTGGTCTCCTGCCAAGATCTGTTCCCGGTCTTTGAGCACTTTGTCCAGATCTTTCCCGATGAACTGATCCTGAAGTTCTTTTTTGCCGCTTCCCGACGCCGCCACTACCTGGTCTGTATCAGTGATGCACACTGTGCACCCCAGAGTCTGAGAGAGACTCTCCGCATACAGTTTTGCCAGTGTTCCCAGTTCCCCGATAGGGGAATATTTCTTGAGGATGATCTCCCCCTCGCGGTCCGTAAAGATCTCAAGCGGATCTCCCTCCCGGATGCGGAGCGTCCTTCTGATCTCTTTCGGGATGACGACGCGCCCCAGATCGTCAATCCTCCTTACTATCCCTGTTGCTTTCATATAAAAATTCCTCCGTTTTACAAATATCTGCATAACGACATTTTTGTCAGTAAATGTAGTATCTGTAAAACAGAGGAATTTATTCATACGCTCCTACTGTTCCATCTCTCTGTACTGCTGGGCGATGTTGAGCGCGTGATCTCCGATCCTCTCAAAGTCCGTCAGGACTTCCGAGAATACGATGCCGCTCTGGGGCTTACATTTGCCTTTCTTGAGTCTCTGCATCTGCTTTTTGAAATATTTGTCACGCATATCGTCCGTCTGCTGTTCCATCATGACTGCCTGTCCCAGCACTTTCTCGGCGTTGCCCGGTTCTACGTCTCTGAGGTTGTCAAGAAACGTAAGGCACTGTTTCTTCATCTCCTCCAGTTCACCGGGCACATTGTCCGAGAACTTCAGATCCCATTTCTTCATATCATCCGCATACTCTGCGATATTGGTCGCATGATCCCCGATGCGCTCCAGGTTGCTTATGATCGCATAATATCCGTTTATCCTGCGCGAATCGGACGCGTTCATCTCCCCGGCCATCAGAGAAACGATGTACTCAGAGATACCCTTGTTCAGATAGTCAATGTACTCCTCGCGCTCCTCGACTTTCTGTCTCGACTTATCGTCATATTTGATCAGTGTGTCAAAAGCGTCCGAGATATTATTTGATACCATGTCGAGCATACGCTCTGTTTCCTCTTTTACCTGAGTGACGGCGATAGCGCTGTTCCCGACCGCATAGGACGAATCAAAGGGCCGGATATATTTGAGCCTGAGTTCTTCGTCGTCTTCTTTTTTGCTGTCCGGAAGTATCTTCTCCGCCGCTTTTGCCATATAAGTCCCGAACGGAAGCAGGATCAGCGTGGTGACAATGTTGAATATCGTATGTGCGTTCGCGATCTGAGCCACCGGATCCCCCGGAGTTACAGACTCTATCAGAGATACGTACGGCGTGACCATACAGATAACAGTAAAAAGCACTGTTCCGATGATGTTGAACATCAGATGGATGATCGTCGTCCGTCTGGCGTTCACTTTTGTCCCAATGGATGCAAGGACTGCCGTGATACATGTTCCGATATTCTGTCCAAAGAGCACATAGACCGCGCTCGAAAGCGGGATCATGCCCGTCGCCGCCAGAGCCTGCAGGATACCTACAGACGCAGAAGACGACTGGATAATGGCGGTAAACACAGCGCCCACCAGGATGCCGAGCAGCGGATTGCTGAACTGTGTCATCAGATTGATGAACGTCTCGGACTCCTGAAGCGGCTCCATCGCCGCTCCCATCATATCCATCCCCATGAACAGGATTCCCAGTCCTGCGATAATACTGCTGATATGGTGTACTTTCTCGCTCTTCGAGAACATGATCGCACCGACTCCCAGGATAGCAAACAGGGGGGCGATCGCTCCGATATCAAGAGCGATGAGCTGGCCGGTGATGGTCGTTCCGATATTTGCTCCCATGATGATCCATACGGCCTGACGCAATGTCATTAGTCCTGAATTGACGAATCCCACGACCATGACCGTCGTAGCCGATGAAGACTGGATGACCGCTGTGATCCCCGCGCCGACCAGAACTCCTTTTACACGGTTGGAGGTCAGTTTCTCCAGGATCGACTTCATCTTATTACCTGCCGCAGCCTCAAGCCCTGTGCTCATCATCTGCATTCCATACAGGAACAGAGCGAGACCGCCGAACAGGGAAAGTACATCTGTTATTCCCATTCCTTTTCTCCTTTGCGAAATATCTGTATTTTATATTTGCACACTGTTTTAAAATTACCATGCAGCTTTATTATGTGTCAACGAAATTTTACATATTCTTAATATTAGTTTTACTTATAATTTACTGCTATTTTACACGCTGGCTTCTAACAGACTGTCCGCAAAGGAATCTGTGTCCTGCGGCGCAAATCAAATATTGAAAACGGAACGTTATTCTGCTAATATTACTTAGGAAGTAATGAAGCTGTAAAACGGTCGTTCGTACAGCCGTCAGACCCGGCCGATGGACTTCAGGCCGGCATCCACCGGTAATATTTTCCCCACACAGAGGCATACTAAAGAGAAAACGGAGTTAATAAATATGTTTATCGTCATTTTTGAGCAGCTCGTGAAGATGTTTTTCATCCTGCTGCTTGCGTTTTTATGCTATCGGATAGGGCTTGTAAATCAGGAAGGGAACAAGAGTATATCAAACCTTCTCCTCATGGTCGTCAACCCGATCCTTATCATCACAGTCTATCAGACCGGATACGATCCCGGACTCGTGCGCGGGCTTATTCTGTCCTTTCTGGGAGCGGCGCTCACTCATGTCCTGGGCATCGTGATATCGTCCGTCTTCATCCGGCCGGCCAGCGGCCCCGACTACACAATCGAGCGTTTCAGCGCCATGTATTCCAACTGCGGTTTCATAGGCATCCCTCTCATAGGAAGCGTGCTTGGAGACATCGGCGTCTTCTATCTCTCTGCATACATGACGATGTTCAATCTGTTCACATGGACGCACGGTATCATACTCATGGAGCGGAAATACTCATTAAAAAACCTGGCGCACGGTCTCCTTTCCCCCATGTTCATCGCAACGCTGTCCGCGATCGCGCTCTTTTTCCTGCGGATCCCGCTCCCGTCTGTACTGCTGGATCCCATGGACTATATCGCAGGCATGAACACGCCGCTTGCCATGATGGTAGCCGGCTTCTCTGTGGCTCAGGCAGACATCGGGAAAATGTGCCGGGATCTGAGACTGTATTATGTATCAGCAATAAAGCTCCTTGTTTTCCCGCTGTGTACGATCCCCCTCCTCCTGCTCTTGCGCCTCCCGCAGGAAGTGTCCATGACAATGCTGATCGCCGCAGCGTGCCCGGCGGCAACGACCGGAACCATGATGGCCATCCGGTACCGGCAGAACTACACTTATGCCTCCGAGATATTCGCCCTCTCTACCATCCTTTCCGTGGCCTCGCTGCCTGTCGTGGTCCTCGCTGCGGAACAGATCCTGATATAAAAAGTGTGGAGTACGCTTTTTACTCCACACTTTTTAATGATTCTACCATATTTATCTTCCTGAGTTTAAAATACATTACTCCGTTCACCATCATTGAGAACAGACATGTCAGAAGAAATCCATATACGAAACTGCTCAGATCGATGTTCCTCCCGAACATGACTGACTCGATCTCCACTGTCACGATGATGAACTGATGCAGGATCTTACCGAGTACGACGCCGAAGACCGCACCCAGGAACGTCAGCACGATATTTTCTCTGTACACATACATGGATATCTCACTGTTGTAGAATCCAAGTACTTTCAGCGTGGCAAGCTCTCTCTGGCGCTCTGTTATACTGATGTTGTTAAGGTTATAGAGTACGACGAAAGCCAGCATGCCCGCCGATATGATAAGTACGGCAATGACGGCGTCCAGAGCTCCGAGCATATTGTCCACCTGTTCTCTGAGGTCTGTAGTGTAACTGACGCTTAAGGCTCCCGGAAGCGCCAGAGCCTCTTCCCCGATGCGCTCTGCCTCCTCTGTAATCCGGTCGGCAGTCTTATAGAAGATGCAGTTATAGTCCGGCGCTCTGCCGTACACTTCCTCGTAGACCGCGGGAGTCATATACAGATAGTGCCCCATATAGTTCTCACAGACTGCGCTTATCTTCACCTCCAGATCCCCCTGGTCATCATCCCGGATCGTAATGCTGTCACCGGCTTCCACGTCAAGTTCACCCGCCATCTTCTCCGTCAGGATCACTCCTGAGTCATCCAGCCGGTATTTTTCGTTCGTGATACGGTCCTGGAGTACTACAAATTCCGAGAACTCGCCGACATCTTTCGGCACATCCAGATATACATCATGCCATCCGTCGCCGTTCCCGACTGTGACTTGCGTGAGCACACCCTCGGTCGAACCCGTCATGGCGTTGTCTTCTTCAAGCTGAGTGATGATATTGCTCTTCTCTTCCTCTGTGGCATCGTCACTCAGAATGATATTCCCGTCATAAAGCTGTATCTCGCCATACTGGATATCCACGATGGCAAAAATAGAGTCTTTAAGTCCGAATCCGACCAGCATAAGAGCCATGCATCCGCCTATGCCGAAAACCGTCATAAAAAGCCGCTTCTTATATCTCACAAGATTACGTATGCTCGCTTTCCATGAGAAGTTCAGATGTTTCCATATGAATCCCACCCGTTCCAGCAGCACACGCTGTCCCTGCTTCGGCGCGGGCGGCCGCATAAGTTCAGCCGCCTGTTCTCTCAGTTCCCTGAAACATGCAAGAAATGTAGCGATCAGGGTGCTGGCAAGCGCAGCTAGCGCAGCGCCGAGCCCGTACTCAAGGTTGTACGGGAGCGCGATGTCGTCTATGTGCTGGTACATGATACCGTATGCGTTGATAATGATCCACGGAAATACTTTCTCTCCAAAAAGAATTCCCAGGATACTTCCGGCCACAGTAGCCAGCATCGCATATCCCAGATACTTTGCCGCAATGGAATGGCGCTCGTAGCCAAGCGCCTTGAGCGTTCCGATCTGCGTTCTCTGCTCCTCCACCATACGCGTCATCGTCGTCAGGCTTATGAGCGCCGCCACGAGAAAGAAGATCGCAGGGAACACTTCCCCTATGGCGCGCATCCTGTCCGCATTTTCCCCGTATCCTGTATATTCAGGCAGGTTCGACCTGTCGTAGACGTACCACTGCGGCATCTCAAGACCGTCCAGTTCAGCCTCTGCGTCCGCAAGTTCTTTCCCGGCATCAGCGATCTTCTGCTCGCCGTCGGCTATCCCGGCCTCTGCCTCTGCCTCCTTTTCATAGTAGTCTGCCCATCCGTCTTCGATCTGTACCTGCGCTTCCGTAAGCTGCTCCTCTGCCTCTGCCAGTTCCTGTTCTCCGGATGCGATCTGATCCCATCCGGTATTGATCTGCGACTGTCCGGACTCAAACTGAGCTTTCGCAGAATCTATCTGCGACTGCGCCTGAGCAACCGCAGCCTCTCCTCTCTGTATCTCCTCGTATATAGCGTCCAGTGTAGCTATCGTCGCATCATCCGTCTGGCCTGAAGCGGCGAGACTGTTGTACTGTTCTTTCACGGCATTGAGCTGGCCGATCTGCTCATTGAGCGCGTCGATATTCGCATTTAGTTCTTCTGCGCTCTGGTTGATCTGCTCCTGCCTGTCCGTAAGCTCCTGGCGTGAAGTCTCAAGCTGCTGCCGCGAGGACTCTATCTCCTGTCTCCCTCTGTCCACTTCGGCCTGGGCGTCCGCGAGTTCCTGTCTGGCTTCCGCCAGCCCGGCCTCCGCCTGCGCTTTTTCGTCATCCAGCTCCTGACGGGCGTCTGCAAGTTCCTGACGGGCTTCGTCAAGCTGTTCTTCTGCTTCGCCCATGATCTCATCGTAGCGCGCCTGCTGGCGTTCTTCCTTTATCGCTTCCACGCTGTCCATGACTTCCTGTACCCGCGTATCGTATGCGTCCGTGAACGCTGTCATTTCTTTTGCACCGTCCGCCCGGATACAGATCTCGGTGTAAACATCCAGAATAAAACTCTCTTCCGGCACAGCAACGAAAGCAGATACCGTACCATTGCCTATCGTCGTGCTGCCTCTCTGGAAAGAGATATATTCCGGGCTGCTGACAGCTCCTGCGATCGTAAAAGTGTCTGTCGTCAGAGTGTCCCTGATATCGTCATCATTTCCACTTGTAAATGTGATCTTATCCCCGATCTCCAGACTGCTCTCCGCCAGATAATCCACATCTACGGCGCACTCGTCTGCTTTCTCCGGGAGAGATCCGTCTTCCAGCCGTAGCTGATTCATCGAAAGATGGATAGACATGACATGTACTGCGACCTGATTGTCCCCTTCGGAACAGAGAGCGTCCACCGAGTATCCGCCCTCGGCCTTTTCCACTCCTTCCACTTCTTCCACAGCCGCAAGATCATCCTCTGTAAGCCCCATCGTACTGACGATCTCGAGGTCCATCAGATTTTTATCATCAAAGTATGTATCCCCCGAATAACGCATATCCGGTTCCGAAGACCGGATGCCGGAAAGGAACGCGCACCCGATGGCAACGATGAAAAAAATGGACAGAAAACGGCCGAGACTTCGTCGTATCTCCATAAAAAAGTCTTTTCTCAGCGCTTTCTTTTTCATCTCTCTGCCCTACCATTCTATCTCATCGATCGATATCGGATGCTCGTTTATCTCCATTTGAGATACCCGTCCGTTCTTGATATGTATCAGACGGTCCGCCATCGGAGCGAGCGCCTGGTTATGTGTGATCACAATGACGGTCATCCCCCGCTCCCTGCACATATTCTGCAGGAGCTTCAGTATCGATTTGCCCGTATTGTAGTCAAGCGCCCCTGTAGGTTCATCGCAGAGCAGCAGCTTCGGATTCTTTGCCAGCGCCCTGGCAATGGATACTCTCTGCTGTTCTCCGCCGGACAACTGAGCAGGAAAATTGTTCAGCCGGTCCCCCAGCCCTACTTCCTCGAGCATTTCTTTTGCGTCCAGCGGATCTCTGCATATCTGGAGTGCAAGTTCCACGTTCTCAAGCGCTGTCAGGTTCGGGACCAGATTATAGAACTGGAAAACAAATCCGATGTCTTCGCGCCGGTACTCTGTAAGCTGCCTGGAATTATAAGAGGTAACGTCCTCTCCGTCCACTGTGAGCTTTCCGCCCGTCGCCGTGTCCATACCTCCGAGAATATTGAGCACTGTCGTTTTTCCGGCGCCGCTGGGCCCCACGATGACGACAAGTTCCCCTTTGTCCACCGAGAAACTGATATTATCCGCTGCACGGATCTCTATCTCCCCCATTTTGTATACTTTCGTGATATCTTTCAGGCTGACGAACTCTTTCATGATAGGCTGCTCCCTTGTGACCGTTCCTCTGCGCTGCCCGTCCGGAAGACGACTTTGGACCGACGCGCCTGTTCTTCTGATACAGGCAGAGCGGATACGCCACGTTGTATCCGCTCTGTTCAGTTCTTTATTAAATTATAGCACGATTGACATGAATTTGGAGAGATTTCCTGATGATTTCAGACTAATTTCATATTTTTTTATGCTCTGCATTCATCCTGGCTGAAAAGCGGAACAGCACCAGACCGATCAGGAACATGACGGACAGCGCGCTGACGCCGATGTTGATGCTCCCTGTCATCTGGCTTAGAAATGATACGAGAGCCGTCCCGATGACAGAAGCCCCTTTTCCGCATATATCATACAGGCCGAAGAACTCTCCCGACTTTTCCGCAGGTATGATCTTCGCGAAGTAGGATCTCGAGAGCGCCTGTATCGTTCCCTGGAACATCCCTACCATCACCGCCAGGAACCAGAAATCGAACTCGCTGTCCATCCAGTAGGCGTATACCGCGATGCAGAAATATGCCACGATACAGACTGTGATGATCGTCTCGGACTTTACTTTCTTTACAAGCCTGCTGAACACGAGCACACACGGAAATGCGACGATCTGCGTCACGAGGAGGGCCAGCAGCAGGGAATTCGTGTCAAGTCCCAGCGCCTGACCGTACGCCGTCGCCATATCAATGACCGTATAGACGCCGTCGATATAGAAGAAAAACGCCACCAGAAAGATGAAGATGTGTTTCTCTTTGCTCAGTTCCACAAATGTGCGTCCAAGTCTCTTAAAGCTCTCTCTTACCACATGTCCGTCCGATTCGGAAAAATATCTCTGCCGGTATGAAAGGAGCAGCGGAAGAGACGAGCAGAACCACCACACTGCCGTGATGATAAATCCCAGGAGCAGCGCCGTCTGTGTTCCAAGGCCGAGAGCGTCAGAGCCCATATACAGCCCCAGGCAGGCAAGGAAAGGGATGCAGCTTCCTATGTACCCCCACGCGTAGCCGTGGGATGAAACCGAATCCATCCTGTCCGGTTCTGTAACGTCGGTGAGCATAGAGTCATAGAAGATCAGGCTTGCAGAATAACCTGTCTTTGCAAGAACGAAGATCCCCAGGAACCAGATCCACGAGGAGAGGAAGCCCAGCAGGACACACCCGAATACTCCCACTCCCATAGATATGGAAAATATGATCTTCTTGTAATTCTTCGTATCTGCGACAGCGCCAAGCGTCGGGCCAAGCACCGCCACGATCAGGGTGCAGACGGAAGTCGCATATCCCCAGTATGCCAGGTAGTCCACATCCGATATACCGGCGCTCTCTGCGAGCGTATTGAAATAGATCGGAAAGATCGTCGAGACCAGCAGCGTGAAAGCTGAATTTCCAACGTCATAGAGCACCCATTTCTTCTCCAGCGAGGTCAGTTTAAACTTCATAGTGTTTCTCCTCTCATTCTTATCTCTGATATAGGCGTTTGCGAAACGCCAGAACCCGCATAAATACGGGATTCTTTTTGTTAAAAATTAAAATATCTCCTCAAGGTTTGTGGTACAATAGAATTGCTCAGAAACCATCAACCACCCACCTAAAA